>JAEYFY010000088.1 GCA_023454395.1 Pseudomonadota bacterium | reverse complement strand
ATGGTGGTAACGGCTGTGTAAGCTTTCGTCGCGAAAAATATATCCCTAACGGGGGACCAGACGGTGGTGATGGTGGTGATGGTGGTGATGTCTACATGATTGCAGACGAAAACCTTAACACCTTAATCGATTACCGTTTTACAAAATCTTATCGTGCAGAACGTGGTGAAAATGGCCACAGTCGTGATTGTACTGGTAAGCGTGGTCAAGATATTACTATCAGTGTTCCTGTCGGAACGCGTGTCCGTGATTTAGCAACAAATGAAGTTATTGCTGACTTGACTGCTCACGGTCAAAAGCAAATGGTTGCTAAAGGCGGCTTCCACGGTTTAGGTAATACTCGCTTTAAATCGTCGGTTAACCGTGCTCCACGTCAACGTACAATGGGAACACCGGGTGAATCTCGCGAAGTCCTATTAGAGCTAATGTTATTAGCTGATGTGGGTATGCTTGGTATGCCAAATGCGGGTAAATCTACATTTATTCGTGCAGTATCAGCAGCAAAACCTAAAGTTGCTGATTATCCATTTACAACATTAGTACCAAGCTTAGGTGTGGTACGTATGGATAATCACCAAAGCTTTGTAGTTGCAGATATTCCCGGATTAATCGAAGGCGCTGCTGATGGTGCAGGTCTTGGGATCCAATTTTTAAAACATTTAGAACGCTGTCGTGTATTACTACACTTGATCGACATTGATCCTATTGATGGTTCGGATCCTGTGGAAAATGCAAAAATTATTATCTCTGAACTAGAGAAATACAGCGAAAAATTAGCACAAAAACCACGTTGGTTAGTGTTCAATAAAGTTGATCTTCTTGATGCTGAAGAAGCAAAAGAGAAGGCAAAAGCAATTGTTGAAGCGCTGGGTTGGGATGAAAACTATTACATGATAGCGGCAATCAACCAAGAAGGTGTGAAAAAACTTTGCTGGAATATCATGGAATTCCTGAATGTTACTCCGCGTGAGCAAGACATTGTTGCAACAAAAGTAGAGCCAGGAAAAGTTGACTTTATGTGGGATGATTACCACAAAGAACAGCTTGAAAACCCTGATTTCGAAGAAGATGATGACGATGATTGGGATGAAGAAGACGATGATGGTATTGAATTTATCTACCAACGTTAATCATCATTCTGATTGTGATTAAAATAAAAAACGCCTGATTAATCAGGCGTTTTTCATATCAATTGCTTATACTTATCTCGTGTAAATCTAGCGGTTATTGTACATATCTTTATACAGATTAGTTTCAAAACGCACTAAATAAGCGCGTCCAGCATTACGATTCTGTGTCGGCGGTGAATACGCTGAAACGTATTGTACAAACGCAACTTTCTGTCCATTCGCCGTGGTCATAAAGCCTGCAAGATTGTAAACCCCTTTTAATGAACCTGTCTTGGCAGACACTTTGCCATCAACACCCGCTTCATGAAAACCGCCTCGATATTGTAATGTACCGTCATGCCCTGCAAGGGGAAGCATAGTGATAAAGTTTAATTCACTTTCATGTTGTCCAATATATTGAAGGACTTGCATCATGGTTGCAGGCGAAATGAGATTATGGCGAGAAAGACCAGAGCCATCAACCATAACGGTATTTCCTAAATCGATTCCAGCTTTTTGTTTTAAAATAGCACGGGTTGCTTCTGCGCCAGAGCGCCAAGTACCTGCAACGCCATAATACTCACGACCAATAGTTCTAAATACGGCGTCTGCAATCATATTGTCAGACTCTTTTAGCATAGTTGTAAGTAAGCTATGTAACGGTTTTGATTGTGTTTGTGCCAGTACAGTAACGGGTGCTTTTAGTTGAGAGCGACGCTTGATATATCCATCAAGTTCAATATTAGCGCGTTGTAACTCTTCTTTTAAAATTGTACCGGCCCAATGAGCGCCGTCTTGAATAGAAAACATTAAAGGTACTGCATCGTCACGTTTAGGAATACAACCTGTGATTACATAGGTATTTAAGTCACGCACAGTGACATCTAATTCACAAAAACGAGTGCGAGTTGATCCTTTCTCATAAGTTTCAACTTCACTTAAAACAGTTACAGGATAGAAAGAAGCTTTACGTATTGTGGCAATATCACCTTCGTTTTTGCCACTTTGCAGCAAGACAGAAAAACAGTTCTTATCAACAATCGCAGCACTTGGTGGTGCGCTAAAACATTGAGTCATATCATTCCAAACCCAACCTGGGGCTTTGTCATGACTTGAAAAAGCAGAAGTATCAATAAGCAAATCACCATGCACTTTTGTAACACCAGCTTGCTTTAATATGGCAACCATTGCTCTTAACTGCTGGCGAGTTAATGTAGGATCGCCTGTAAAACGAAAGATTAAATCACCATTAAGCTGATTGTCTTTTATCTTACCTTCGGTTTCCATTGTTGTGGTGAATTGATAATTTCCACCTAATTGAAGTAATGCTGCAAGTGCAGTCACTACTTTCTGAGTACTTGCTGGAAGTGCTAATTGCTCGGCATGATAGTTAAGATTAGGAGAAGCCGCGCCAACGGGTTGAGTTATTAAACCTACTTGTGTTCCTTCAGGAAGAAGGGATGTGTAGTTTTCAACAGGTATTGCTTGGGTTGAAAAGCTAATAATACTTAATGTGTAAAGTATCCGTCGAAATGTTGATAGTAAGCGCATAATTTCTCTATCTGTGACTATAGCGTGTAACGTTACAGTATTGATTGCCAGAGGCTAATACTAAAGGGCAATGAGGGCAAAAGTAAACGGTAACAAGCAGGATTCGCTCATTATCAGAAAAAGTCTGTTTATCTCTTTATAAAGAGAGATAAGGCGTGAAGCAATGCGTCTGTTGTGTTAGATTTAGTTTTAAGTATGGGAGGTTTAGTTTATATCCCAATAGCATGAGTTGGGAATAATAGCATCCCCTTATTTACCGAATATATGTAGAGACAGGCCCAATTTAAGGCTGCCTGTGTCTTTTTTTGTCTTGAGAAGAGTAAATAGATCCTTTTCTCTGTGTTGTTAGTATAAAAAATCAGGATGATACCTATTTTTTATTAGGAATAGTATTGAGGTATTAACACATGAATCAGA
>JAEYFY010000069.1 GCA_023454395.1 Pseudomonadota bacterium | reverse complement strand
TGTGCTAAACGTTGTCCCATCGGGGTGGATTTCAGTTCCATACGTAATTCCTGCAATAAATAACAAATAGTCTGTTGTTAAGCTCTTTTTAATCGGTGATAAACCCTATATTCTAAGAGGTAATTATCTTCATCTTGTTTATTTAAGGGCTTTTTGTGTTCACTTTGCTAAATGGCGCCCGCCGATTTATCTATAATAGCCACTTTTTATATTATATTCGCATAATAATCGCGCTTACAGGAACGACTTTGTTTCCTTGGGTTTTAGGACAAGAGCCTAAATACACAATTCCTCTAACTTTAGGTGTGGTTGCGGCTGCATTAACTGACTTAGATGATAGGCTTGTTGGTCGTTTAAAAAACCTTGTTATCACTTTATGCTGTTTTCTTCTTGCTTCAGCATCAATAGGATTGCTTTATCCATATCCTATTTTATTCTTTTGTGGTTTAGCCATTTCTACTTGGGGATTTATTTTATTAGGTGCTTTAGGGCAACGGTACGCAACCATTGCTTTTGGTGCTTTATTAATCGCAATTTATACTATGCTCGGTATGCCTATTTTCCCTGAATGGTATGAACAACCCGTTTTATTGCTATTAGGCGCTATTTGGTATAACTCTTTAACATTGGTTGGTCATTTATTATTCCCAATTCGCCCAGTTCAGGACAATTTAACTCGCTGCTACCAACAACTTGCAACTTACCTCGAAGCTAAAGCAACATTATTTGATCCTGATATCGAAGATGACTATCAACATTCGCTTTATAATTTAGCAATGGCAAATAGCCAATTAATTGACTCGATGAACCAAACTAAAGTTACATTATTAAGTCGATTAAAAGGTGATAGAGGTCAACGTAGTAGCCGTTTCACACTTCATTACTATTTTGTTGCTCAGGATATTCATGAAAGAGCAAGTTCGTCACATGTTCAATATCAACTATTAAGTAATGAATTGCGACATAGCGATGTGTTATTTCGTTTTCAACGTTTACTTTCTATGCAAGCACGAGCGTGTGAACAAGTTGCACAATCTATTCTTTGGCATAAAAAATATCAGCATAACCCTTCACTAGAGCGCGCTATAAATTATTTAGAGAATGCATTAAATCATTTAAAAAATACGACTTCAGAACCACAACTAATAACGCCTTTAAATAATTTACTGCAAAACCTTCAAGGCATTGATGCGCTTTTACGAAGTATTAGTACAGAGCAATACCAAATATCCCATGACCAAAAGGAAGAAACGCAACTTTCTGATGATGGTTTAACAGGATGGCGCGATATTGCATTAAGAATAAGAGAGCACCTTACGCCTAAATCGGCGCTTTTTAGGCATGCCGTTAGGATGTCACTGGTTTTATGTATTGGCTATGCCATTATTCAATTTTTCCAATTGGATAGAGGCTATTGGATATTATTGACCAGCCTATTTGTTTGCCAGCCCAACTATAATGCGACTCGCCGACGTCTTACACTGCGTGTAAGTGGTACTATTATTGGTATTTTAATTGGCTTCCCTATTTTATATTTTGTGCCTTCAATTGAAGGGCAACTCGTTTTAATTGTGATAACAGGTACGCTCTTTTTCGCATTTAGAACCATACAATATGCACATGCCACACTATTTATTACTTTATTGGTTTTATTAAGCTTCAATCTGCTTGGTGAAGGTTATGATGTTGCCCTTCCTCGTATTATTGATACCTTAATTGGCTGTGCCATAGCATGGTTTGCAGTTAGTTTTATTTGGCCTGATTGGAAATTCCGTCAACTGCCTGTTGTTATTCAAAAAACAATGACGAATAACTGTTATTATCTTGATGCCATCCTTATTCAATATTACCAAGGGAAAGATAATAGCTTGAGTTATCGAATTGCGCGTCGAAATGCTCATAGCAGTGATGGTGAATTAGCGTCACTGATCTCAAATATGTCATCAGAGCCAAAAAGCTATCAAGCATCCCAAGAAGTAGCATTCCAGTTGCTTTGTTTAAATCATACTTTACTCAGTTATATTTCTGCACTTGGTGTTCATCGTTCAAAAATAGAAGATGAGAATGTGCTTACATTGCTTAATGATACGGTTTGTTATATCGATTCTGCTTTACGTCGCAAAACACCGCAAGACGAAGGATTTAAGCAATCTCATGTAGAATTAATTGAAAGGATTAATCTATTACCTAACGCAGATAATCCTCGCATTCAATTAGTACTCACTCAGATCCGCTTACTATTGGATTTACTGCCACAAATTATTAGCTGTATCCAAATTATTGAGCAAAGCGAATCAAACAGCCTACCTCAACCTCAAGTTTAGACTCATATTGACGTTATTTTCTCTAATTTCCATAAGTACATTAGAGAAAATAACGGTCATTGTTTTTATCTTATTGGAAAGATAATTCGTTGTACCAATCTAATAACTCCATTTTAAGTTGACTAGGTAATACAGAACGATGACACCCAACGATAGCTCCTGCCAATGAGAGTAAAAGTTCACTATTTCTCAAATTGTGGCTATGCATTAATTTTAGATAACACGCTTTAGCACCGATTAAACGCAGTTCTTCAACTTGATTAATGCCAATTTGATTCAATCTTTTTTCTAATATCACGCCTAGATTAGGTAAGTCTTTTATTCTGCAAGGCTTCTTTCGTTGTCCTAAATATTCTTGAATGCTGTAGTGATATGACATATCAATATATTGATCTAATTTTTGCTGATTTTCCCATAGCGAATCCGTTATATGGTAATAACGCAATATGATAGGAATTCCTTTTTTCAAATAGGTATAGGAACTCATTTTTGTTGCCTTATAAAGAGTTTCTAAAAAGCCACTTCCTTTTAAATAAAACTCATTATCTGACGTGATAGCAAACATAACATCATCAATCATTAAGCTAACGCCACCAAATTGAGACTTTGTTGTTAACTCTCCATATTGCGCAATACGCGATAATAAATGAGCCTTCCTTTGCTCAGGTAAAAATAACATTGAAACTCCAACACATACTTTAAGATTAAATTTTATCTTTGAATTCAAAAACATGCATAAGACATCACAAGAAAGACAATAAAGAATTTCCTTTATATTGCCAATAGTTAACGACTCAAAAATAGAGATTTACATAAAATTTGAGAGGAACTTTCAAAAAAAGGAGCTTGATTTAAGCGAAATATAGAGATACTGTATATTCATACAGTATACGTGGAACGAGGTAAATATGAAACTCTCAACATCATCTCCGACAAGACAGAACGCCATTCTCCAAGAGATCTCAAATGAGGTATTACCTCTATCTATCCCTTCAACAGTGGCGACTTACGATAGCAACAATAAACAAGGTATGGTGAGTGAACTTCTCTACCAAAATCCGCTCGTCATTAATCACATCCTTTTGCCATTACTGAGACAGTATAGTCATGAATCACGTTGGTTATTGTGGTTAAACCCACAACAAAAACTAAATCGTACTTGGTTAAAAAATGCAGGATTACCACTTAATAAGATAATTCAGTTAAATCATATAAATATGATAACTACTGTTGATTTAATGGAAAAAGCACTGATGAGTGGTAATTACAGTGTGGTACTCGGTTGGTTACCAGAAATATCGTCAGAAGAGATGAAACGATTAGAATCTGCTGCAAGTAAAGGAAAAACCCTTGGGTTTATTATGCGACAGCAAGTTAATACAAATATCCATTTAGAAAGTAGTAATGCATCTAAACGACATTTGAATTCCGTAAAAATTCATTCAATTCACTACCATTAGTGAAATTTAAGAGTTTTCCTAATACTCAAAACACGCTGATATCATTTAAGATAAGTCAAATGTATTTATAACCTAAATCATATAGTTACAACAAATTTAACAAAAATACAGAATCTTCCCCATTGTGGAATAAGACGGATCTTTTTAAAATTTTAAGTCGAATTTTAAAGGATTACTTGTAACTTTTTAAGTTCATTGTAGACTTTATGTCGTTAAGGTTATGCTTTAAATCCCATTTTTGGGATCATCATTTGATGAGAGCATTGGATTCCTAACAATAATTTAACCAAGGGCAAATAATAAGGCTTAAAGCCAAATGCCTAACTTGGATGATAACGAGGCGTAAAATGAAAAAGACAGCTATCGCATTAGCAGTGGCAGTGGCAGCTTTCGCAACTGCAGCGCAAGCAGCTCCAAAAGACAATACCTGGTATACCGGTGGTAAATTAGGTTGGTCTCAATACCAAGGTACTAGTAACCATTTCGGTGAAACTTCTATTGGTAACGGTAACACTCACCGTGATCAGTTAGGTGCAGGTGCATTTGCTGGTTATCAATACAACCAATACTTAGGTTTTGAACTGGGTTATGATTGGTTAGGTCGTATGACTTACAAAGGTTCATATGACAACGGTGCATTCCGTGCTCAAGGTATCCAATTAACCACTAAATTAAGCTATCCAGTAATGGAAGACTTAGACGTTTATACACGTTTAGGTGGTATGGTATGGCGTGCAGATTCTTCTGCAACTAAAAACGCTACTTTAGCATCTCCAAAACAAGAACGTTTCTCTAATAACGACACTGGTGTTTCTCCAGTATTCGCATTAGGTACTGAATACGCGATCACTCCAAACATCGCTACCCGTGTTGAATATCAATGGATCAACAACATCGGTGATAAAGGTACTCTGAATGCTCGTCCAGACAACGGCATGCTGAGTGTTGGTGTTGCTTACCGTTTCAACCAAGAAACTCCAGCACCAGTTGTAGCTCCAGCACCAGTTGTAGCTCCAGCTCCAGTTGTTGAGAACAAAACCTTTACTCTGCGTTCAGACGTTCTGTTCAACTTCAACAAATCTACTCTGAAAGCTGAAGGTCAAGATGCTCTGAATGGTCTGTACAATGAACTGGCTAACATCGACCCAACTCAAGGTCGTGTAGTAGTTATCGGTTACACTGACCGTATCGGTTCACAAAACTACAACCTGCCTCTGTCAGAAAAACGTGCTCAATCTGTAGTTGATTACCTGGTTTCTAAAGGTATCCCTGCAAACAGCATCTCTGCAGAAGGTCGTGGTAAAGAAAACCCAGTTACTGGCAACACTTGTGACAACGTTAAAGCTCGTTCAGCTCTGATCGATTGCTTAGCGCCAGACCGTCGTGTTGAGATCGAAATCCAAGGTACAACTGAAGTTGTTGTTCCTGCTGGTAAATAATTCAGATAGTAGAATAATCTACTGTTGATGAATTCAAAACCCTGCCATTGGCAGGGTTTTTCTTTATGGCGATAAAATTAGGTAGATAAAATTAGGTAAAAATATAAAGACAAAAATGTGTTCGACCCAGTATGAAATATCACAATAAAAACAAATTAATTGTCGAGACCAGTAAGCCAAAATTAATGTAACTTATTTTTCTTTATCGCGTTCTAATAACTCAATAAGCCCATCTTTTAAACTATGCACTTTTAATGCATATTGTTCTTTTCGCTCAGCATCTTCAATTAATTGCACGATCGTTTCTGATAATGTGATCCCTCTTCGTTGTGACAATGCAGATAAGCGCTGCCAAACTTTAAATGTTAAATCGATTGATTTTTTGCGCGTGTGTTGATGCTCAGCATTAAAATAACGTTTTCTTCGTGCTCTAATCGTTTGCTTCATCCTATTAGATAAATCAGGATCCATATGCAAATCTATCCACTCTAAAACTTTTAGTGGTTGCGATTCCAGAAGCAACAATTGCTCGACAGCCTCATCAGCGGCACTTCTTTCTATATAACGGGTAATTAATTCACCTTCACGATGTTTTTTTACTAGATAGGCCCATTTCCAGCCACATTCTAGGTTCTCTAATTGTTGATATTTCATACAAAATCCCGTGACAACGTAACTATATAGTAGCATATCAACAATTTTACAAAAATACTGCCACTGAACCGAAATTTTTCGATTATTTTATAGACAAATTTATTTTACATAATCTTTCTTATCAATTAATAACAAGCCTTGATAAGGGATAGTTTTCTGAGCGCGTTATGATAGAATCGAGCGTCGCTATCATAAAACCTTAATGACCCATTTTTAACCCGTCATTATAAGGTCGTAGCGGTACATATTCCCTGCCTATGCAGTTGATGACAGTTAAAGAACCGTCTTATTGCAGGATAGATATCGACTTATACGATATCTAATTATCTCTTTTCACTAATCAATAATAAAAACGGTAACCTTGAAAAACAACGAATTAGAATGGCAGGCGTTACGTCCTGATTACGCCTCCTACCAAACTTTCTTTCAAACGGCATCTCAATTACCTGCATCTCTACTTCGTGAGGTTCAACCTCGCCTGTATGAAAGTCTGCAATGGTTAAATAATGCAGATTCAGGGCAGTTTATGCTGTTAAAAGCGGATGATTCTGCTGCTTACTTTGATATGCTGACAGACACATTAATGCAATCAGGGATCAAAACTGATCCTGTTGTTGGCAGTTATCAAGCAGAAACCAATAAAATCAATTGGCAAGATAATGTACAAGGTGCATTTTCATCATCAGAATCTATTACTTGTTGCCAATGGATAGAGCCAGAACAACTCTTTGGTTCATTCTATTGTCATAAAGATGAAGTTACCCTCAGCCCAGGCTTATTGCATAAAGTAAATGGAGGCATCTTAGTCCTCTCTATAAAATCTTTACTTGCACAACCACTAATGTGGTTCCGCCTAAAAAAAATGGTTGAAGAGCAGCGTTTTGAATGGCTTGTCTGGAATGACAATCAATCCTTACCTTTACCTATTGAGAGCATGCCGCTCAATCTTCGAGTTATCTTAGTTGGCGATAGACTTAGCCTTGAAGAGCTTGAATTTATGGAGCCAGAACTAAGTAGCACTGCTTTATATGGTGAATATGAATACGACATGTATTTAGAAGACGAAACCGCTCTTTCTCAATGGTGTGGCTTTGTAAATTCATTGTGCCAAAAATATCGCCTCCCTTCTCTATCTGCGGATGCTTGGGAAGTCTTGCTAACACAAGCAGCAAGACAACATGAAGATCAGCTAATACTGAGCCTAGATTTAGAATGGATCTTACGCCAACTTCGTTATGCCATACGTTTTAATCATGGTGCTTCTCTAAATGCCGATGCATTGAAAAAAGCTGAAGAAAACCGCCTATGGCGACACAGTTATTTGTTAGAACGTAGTCGTGATGAGATTTTACAAGACCAAGTAATGATACAAACAGAAGGTGAAGCTATTGGTCAAATCAATGGGCTTTCTGTCTTAGATTACCCGGGATATCCTGATTTAATCGGAGAGCCGACTCGTATTACCTGCGTTGCACATATAGGTGATGGTGAGTTTACGGATGTTGAGCGAAAAGCAGAGCTTGGTGGCAATCTTCATGCTAAAGGAATGATGATTATGCAAGCTTACTTAAACTCAGAATTACGTTTAGACCAGCCACAGCCATTTAGCACCTCGATTGTTTTTGAGCAATCATATGGTGAGGTTGATGGTGATAGCGCCTCTTTGGCTGAATTATGTGCTTTTATTAGCACACTGGCACAACAACCTATTGATCAGCAAATTGCGGTTACAGGTGCCGTTGATCAATTTGGCCAAGTCCAACCAATTGGTGGCGTAAACCAGAAAATCGAAGGCTTCTTTGATATCTGCCAACAAAGAGGATTAACGGGTGCGCAAGGCGTAATTATTCCTCTTGCTAATATTCGTCATCTTGTACTCAACGAAAATGTGCAACAAGCGGTAAAAGAAGAAAAATTTCATATTTGGCCTGTCACTCATGTAGCAGAAGCGATAACGTTACTGACTCGTCAGCCATATTATGAAGAGCAATGTGAACCAGAACAATCAGACTCACACTTGTTAGCTGTTATTCATGATCGTATAACACTCGCAAATAATCAGGATAGACCTAAATTACCTTGGTTCTTACGTCTATTCAGATAATTCTGTTTCAAGTGATCGGAGTTGTTCAGCGTACAAGTGTAAGCTATTCTGTTGTCTTACACTTGATAAAGGCTATATAGACAATGGTTGATAAACGCGAATCTTATTCTAAAGAAGACCTCATTGCTTCAGGCCGTGGTGAATTATTTGGCCAAGATGGCCCACCACTGCCATCTGGTAATATGCTAATGATGGATCGCATCATTAAAATGACAGAAGATGGCGGCACCCATAATAAAGGCTTTATCGAAGCAGAATTCGATATCAAGCCAGATTTATGGTTCTTTGATTGCCACTTCGTCAATGATCCTGTTATGCCGGGTTGCTTAGGTCTAGATGCCATGTGGCAACTTGTTGGCTTCTATCTTGGCTGGCTTGGTGGTGAAGGTAAAGGCCGCGCACTTGGTGTTGGCGAAGTAAAATTCACTGGACAAATATTACCAACAGCAAAAAAAGTTACCTATAAAATTGATTTCAAACGTGTTATCAATCGTAAACTGATTATGGGTATTGCCGATGGTGAAGTGTATGTTGATGGTAAGCTGATTTATGAAGCAAAAGA
>JAEYFY010000005.1 GCA_023454395.1 Pseudomonadota bacterium | reverse complement strand
TCTGATTTTGATGACCAAACATGAATAGTTAAAAGGATATTTTATGTTTACTTCACAGCTCATGCTGGTCGGTTATGTGTTGTTGGTAAGTCCTTGTGGAAATGATTCTTGTGATGCAGTTCCTGTTACAGAAACAATTTATACTAAAGATGAATGCACAACACGACTTAACTACTTAAAACAAAAAAGACCTGACCTTATTATTTTCTGTGGAGAAGTCTTGAGAGATCCTGAAGTTACTGATGAAAACCCTTACCTCACCCCACCAGACAGTGCAGATGATGTTTTCAAAATTAAGTAATTAATCTATTCATACTTTTATAATTAAGATAAAATACAATTTAATTTGTTTTCTTTTTACGATATACTCTTTTTACTTGAATATGTAAGGACACGTATTAGGAGTCACTAATGTCTATTGCGAAACGCACCAAAGATAAACGCATTGCGTTAGGTTTAACACAATCAGAACTTGCTACTTTAGCAAGTACAACACAGCAATCCATAGAACAGCTAGAAAGTGGTAAAACTAAACGTCCCCGTTTTTTACCTGAATTAGCAAAAGCATTAAATTGTGATTTAGCTTGGCTACTTGAAGGTGAGGAACAACTCAATGCGACTTCTGAAATTCCACCAGAGAATGAATGGCAACCTGTAAGTGAATGGGATAGTAATACGCCTTTAGGTGCCGATGAAGTGGAAATTCCCTATTTTAAAAGTATCGAACTCGCAGCGGGTGACGGTTGTTGTACTAATGAAGATCATAATGGATATAAATTGAGATTTTCGAAAAGCACATTACGCCGTTATGGCGCATCTTCTCAAAACGTTATTTGCTTTTCTGTTTATGGCGACAGTATGTCACCAGTTATTCCTAATGGTTCAACCGTCACTGTCGATACAGGCAACACACGTATTGTTGATGGTGGCATTTATGCTATCGAACAAGATGCCTTGTTTAGAATAAAACTGCTCTATCGCCAACCGGGCGGTAAATTGATCATACGTAGCTATAATAAAGACGAATTTCCTGATGAATCAGCGGAAACTGATTCTGTAAAAATTATGGGGCGTATTATCCATTGGTCAGTCATGGCTTGGTAATCAATAAGCAAAGCAATAATTTCATAGTATAGAATTTTCAGTAACAACTTGTCCTTTAGACAATAAAACCGTTTTATCGGCTAGCGCTCTGATTTCACGAGGTTCATGAGTAACCATAATCATCGTTATTTCCTTAGATTTTAAGGAATCAATTAAATCCCAAAGCTGATAACGTGTTTCCCAATCCAAACTCGAAAAAGGTTCATCCAGTAGTAAAAGTTTGGGTTGGCTAATAAGTGCTCTTGCCAATGCAACGCGTTGTTGTTCCCCTCCTGAAATTTGATGAGGATAACGTGTAGCGAGATGTGCAATTCCCATTTGCTCTAATATCGCCTTTTCTCTCTCCTTGCTTCGTTTCTGTTTTGCGCCATATTGTGCTAGCCATAAATTTTGTGTCACCGTCATAAACGGAAATAAATAAAGGCGTTGATTTAAATATCGACAAGAACGTAACCATACCGGCTGTTCATTTATATTTTTATCTGCAAGGTAGATATCACCAGAGTATGAAGTATATCCAGCAATCGCATTTAAAAGCGTTGTTTTGCCACTGCCAGATGTACCACTTATTCCTAAACATGTTCCTTTTTCTACCTTCAACGAAATATCTTTTAATATACCCGTTGTTAATGAACGAATTTCTAGCATGATCTTTTCCTTTCTCGCTGTAAACGATGTAACGCAAATAATAAAGTAATCGCGATAGCGATAAGAACAAGCGCACAACCTATTGCCAGAGTGAAGTCTCCGCTGGCAATATTTAAATAAATTGCCATAGGCAACGTTTCTGTTTTTAACCTTGTTGCACCCGCTAACATTAACGTTGCGCCAAATTCACCTAAGGCTCTAGAAAATGCAATGATGCTTCCACTCATTAAAGCTGGCCAACACAGTGGTATTTCAATCAAGAAAAATGTTTTTGTTGGCGTTAATCCTAAATTTTGTGCCGTTTGAATATAAGCGGGATCGACAGACTTAAAAGCAGAGAGGCTATTTCTCATAATAATCGCGCTTGCGACATAAGTTTGAGCAATAATAATACCCAACGGTGAAAAAAGAGAGCGAGATAATTCAGGAAAAACACCTGTTAAAGGACCCTGATTTCCTAACAATAATAATAATCCTATACCGATAACTAATGGAGGAGTGACTAAAGGCAAATCTAATAACGCATCAATAAAACGATGCCCTTTAAAAGGGATCCTTGCCATTGCCCATGCGGCAGGTACACCTAGGATAATTGCTAGACATAAAGAAGTTAACGCTGTACTCAGTGACATACCAATAGCAAAATGAAATTCAGGATCGGTAATAACTTGCCTCAATTCAACATAAGAAAGTTGGCATATCAGTGCAATTAGCGATCCTAAGATCAGAAATAACAATAAAAAAAGTGGAATTAATGCCCATCGAAACACGTTATTTCCTTTTTTAAGGTAGATATTTATTTTGCTGTAATAATGAAAAAAGCCACCAGTGAGTTGGTGGCGAAAAAACACAATTTATGTGAGAAAAAAATCTATGGTTTCGAAATTACAGGAAGAAAACCATAATCAGTAAAAGCTTTTATCCCTTCAGCACGAGTAAAATAATCAGCAAGCAATTGTGCTTCTTTCGGATTTGCTGACGTTTTTAAAACAGCTAGTGTTGCCACTTCTTCTGGGCTGCCTTCAGGAACTGGAAGTAAAACGAGTTTATCTTGATTTTTCATTGCATCTGCATATCCAATAATGGCGGCATCCACTTCCCCATTAAGTAAATACATAAGCAATTGTTTAATGGTTGCAGTACGTACAACAACTTTATCACGTAATTTATCGCCTTGGCCTGATGCATCAATAAGCTGCTCGCCACTTTTTCCTAATGCGATAGCTTTAGCATCACCCATGCCTAGTTTTAATGAACTATTCGCAAGATCTTCTAGTGTTTTAATATCACCCACTTTATCTTTACGCACAGCAATAACTGGAATATGGCGAACAATAGAATATTGATTAACGACTTGCCCTTCTTTATCTAACTTTTCCACATAATCTTGTGAGCCAGGAAAAAATAAATCTCCCTGCTTAGTTAAATTAAAGCGTGTTAAAATTTGACCTGAACCGCCATATTCAATAGTAACTTTATTTCCTGTCTCTTTTTCAAAGACACTCACAACTTGCTCAACCGGTTGTTTTAATCCAGCACCAGCATAAAGATGAAGCTCGGCTGCAAATGTATTATGACAAATTAATCCTAATGCAAGCCCTAAGCCAGCAAGAAATTGGCGTTTCATAAAAATGGCGATCCTAACTATCGTTATATAATTTTTTATATAATGAATGATATAAGTGTTTAAGGCAAGAGGCTCATATAAAAAAAGATAAAAATGTTAACAACTTATCATTTTTATCTTTTTCTTTATATGTAAGCTTTACAAAATAGACTGATCAAAACAAATGCTTCAACTACTTTATTTTTATTAGAAATAAGGAAATCTTAAATAGTGGTTTGCCAACAAACCCTCGCTTTCACGAGGAGATTATCACTCATTATCTAGTTCTAATAATGCCAGCGCTGTCACTTCATCAATCACAATATCGGTGGCGTAACCTCCTTTTATCGCCCCTATTGTTGCCTGAATATTTTCCACACCACCAGCAATAAAAAGTCGCTGTGTTATTTGTCTTAATTGAGCAAGGCTGATTCCCATTACCCTAAGGTCAATATCTGAAACCAAAGGATTACCTTGCGCATCATAAAAACGTCCACAAATTACACCAACAGCACCCAAATCACGATATTGGGCCATCTCACTGCTCGTTAAAACCCCTGTTGCTACCAAAGGATTGTCATCAAATGTATTACCCACAACAAAAAGGGCTTTATTACACTGATTTAGCGCCGAAAAATTACGCCTAATAATAGGCTCCGCTTGAAGTTCCATTGCTAAACGCGCACTAGAAACCACCGCAGGTACATGCAAATTAATACTACACCCAGACAACTTGTTTGCGATTAACGCGGCCGCTTCTGTTGTTTTAAAGTCAGGCTGTGGCGCTACTGCACCTATCATTTGTAGTACTGTGATATTTTTTAATGACTTGGGTGGAAGATAATGACCTAATTTATAAATTGTTCGTCCCCAAGCAACACCTAAAATATCATCATCATTAATTATCTGAGAAAGATACATCGCTCCTGCTTTCGCTAATCTTTCTCTATTCATATTTAAAGTGTGTTGCGATTTATTCTTTTCTTCATCAGGTAAAATAAGCACATTATTAAGATCGAACTTTGCTTTTATTCTGATGGCATAATCAATCGTAGAAAATACTGATGAATCCAAGTTAATATTTACGAATCCTTTTTCTCTAGCTAGATGCAAATATTTCACGACTGTAACACGAGAAACACCCATAATATTTGCGACTTCACTTTGACTGAGTCCGTCCTGATAGTAAAGCCACGCAGCATAGAGAACGGGATCATTATCAAATAAACTCGCGTTTTTTAGCGAATTATTATCCATTTTAAACCCCACAAATTTTTATAAATCTTATGACTAATTAGTTTATTTTATATTAGAGATATTATTGAAGATAAAAATGCT
>JAEYFY010000364.1 GCA_023454395.1 Pseudomonadota bacterium | reverse complement strand
TTCAATGTTAAATCCTAAGTCGGTTAATTTTTGCTGAAAGCTAGCGATAGAATCTTCCAGTGCGGCATCTTTGCCAGGAATAAATGTTTGTGACATGGCAGGTTTCATCAATATTTTGCTGGTGATAATTAGGCGCACATGATACTGAAATCCCCTGTAATGCACTAACGATTTCTTATGACTAAAAATTACTATCTATATAAAAAACTCATTATTTATTTGATATATGAGTTTTTTTAATAAATTCGTTCGATTTATCACGGAATTTATAATTAAAAGTCATCATAATTAGATTCAATTATTTATTAATTTATAAGGGATCGAAAAAATGATGAAGAAAACATTGCTTGCCAGTTTGTTAGCTGTAATCAGTGGTTCTGTTTTCGCTTTGCCTAATGTCACTATTCTTGCAACTGGTGGAACGATTGCAGGCGGCGGTGATTCAGCAACACAGTCTAGCTATACGGCAGGTAAATTAGGCATTGATGTGTTGATCAATGCGGTGCCTGAAGCGAAGCAAGTGGCTAATTTGAAAGGTGAGCAAGTCGTTAATATCGGTTCTCAAGATATGAATGATCAAGTTTGGTTAAAACTCGCTAAAAAAATTAATGAAGATTGCGATAAAACCGACGGGTTCGTGATAACACATGGTACTGATACCATGGAGGAAACAGCATATTTTCTTGATTTAACAACTGCCTGTAAAAAACCTGTTGTGATGGTAGGGGCAATGCGACCTGCTACGGCATTAGGTGCTGAAGGTCCTTTAAATCTTTTTAATGCGGTTGTGATTGCAAGTGATAAAGCCTCTGAAAATCGTGGTGTATTAGTCACAATGAATAATGCGGTTATCAGTGGTAAAGATGTTGTAAAAATGAATACTACTGAAGTACAAGCATTCCAGCCTGTTAATGCAGGCGCTCAAGGCTATGTGCATAACGGTAAGGTTCATTATTATACTGCAGCATTACCTCGTGCAGATAAAGCCGCATTTGATGTGAGTAAATTAACTGAATTGCCAAAAGTTGGTATTGTTTATAACTACTCCAATGCGTCTGATTTACCAGCAAAAGCCTTTATTGATAATGGCTACAAAGGTATTGTTAGTGCTGGTGTGGGTAACGGTAACTTATATACTGATATTTTTGATACCTTAGCTGATGGTGCAAAAAAAGGTGTCGTTGTTGTACGAGCAAGCCGTGTACCAGTAGGATTTACTACACAAAATGGTGAAGTTGATGATGCAAAATATGGTTTTGTTGCGTCAGAGCGCTTAAACCCACAAAAAGCGAGAGTGTTATTACAGTTATCACTGACTGAAACGCAAGATCCAGCCAAGATCCAAGAGAATTTCGAAAAGTATTAATTTAAAATAGTTTGAATAATAACAAGGCCTCATTAATGAGGCTTTGTTATTTTAAAGGGGAAAATAACTAATTTGTTTTGGCTCTAGAAACAACAACTCTCGCTGTAAAGAAAGCAATTAATGGCGTTATTGCAAACACAATAAACAGCCAATGTGCGGCATTTTGTGCGCCAAGAATACCTCCCGGATCTGTTAATCCTGCCATATTAAC
Organism: Pseudomonadota bacterium; assembly: GCA_023454395.1. Classification (GTDB taxonomy): domain Bacteria; phylum Pseudomonadota; class Gammaproteobacteria; order Enterobacterales; family Enterobacteriaceae; genus Proteus; species Proteus appendicitidis. Next base: position 1,442 of record JAEYFY010000364.1, on the reverse strand, counting down.
CACAGTCCCTGAAATAGATGCACCAACAGCCGTTGAAAACAATTGGATCGTGGTAATGGATGTGGCTGCTTTTTGAGCTTCTTGTCCCTGAGAAACATGTAAAACACGGGTTAAATAATGGGGCCATGCCATACCAATTCCGGCACCTGTAAAAAAGAGAGCGATACAAATAATGATAATCTGCCCATAAGGTATGGTTAGCGCATTAGAGATAAATAAACCAAGGATCACGATGGCTGAGAAATTAATCATTGGACCAAAACGCATTAACCTGTGAGCAGTAGATTGTTTACTTGATGAAGACATAATGGCAGAGAAAGACCAACCCGCACCAACCAATGCTGCTAAATAGCCTGAAAGCAGTGGCGTAATATTATGGATAATTTGCAAGAAATAGGGCACAAAGACTTCTGTTTGTACACTAATCCCTAATAAAGCCATGGTGAGGTATATTGGTGCTAACGGTGCAGAAAAAGAAAATGTCCCTTTAGGAAATAAGCCATCATTTGATTTTTTATCAATATGGATTAACAGTAGAATAAAGATAAAAGCAAATATAAAGGATAAGGCATTATATAAAATAACGTTATAAAGGCTACCAATAGAAATAGATAATACAGCCAACATTAATAAAATAAGTTGTTGATAAGGTAATGGCGTTTTCGCGACGATATTATCGGCATTATTTTCGGTAGGAAGAATAGTAAATAATAAAATAGCGTAAGGAATACCTACAAATAAAATAGACCAAAATGCACCGCGCCAAACATCATATTCAGCAAATATTCCCCCTAGCGCAGGACCTAATAGTGTCGATATTCCCCACATGCTAGACATTAATGCCATGGCTCTAGACCAAAGAGGTTGAGGAAACATCACTCGGACTAAAGAGTAAGCAAGAGCCAGTAACATTCCTCCGCCAGCCCCTTGAATAAATCGCCCTATAAGTAGTATTTGCATTGAGGGCGCTGTTGCACAAATAACAGAACCGGCTAAAAAGCAAATTGTGGCAAAAAGATAACTATTGCGAGGTGCAAGTACGCTCAGTAATCGTGAAGTTAATGCGGAAGAGAGAATTGAAGCTAGGATAAAAACGGTGGTGTTCCACGCATATAAATTAAGCCCACCAATATCACGCACAATTGAAGGTAGCGTTGTAATCGTAATATAGACATTAATTGCGTGTAATGCGACACCTCCTGCTAAAGCGAGCGATTTTAGACTATTTTTTCCATGAAGAAGCATTCCCCAGCTCGCTTCTTCTTTTTTATTTACACTCCCCGACATAAAACACTCCTAACCATTATTTTTATGTTCTGCATATTATGCGTTAGTTCACAATAATCATTGCGCCAATTTAACGGGAATGATACAACCGATAAAGGTCATTTTGTAAAAACATATTCAGATAGGGTGAATTTGAATGAGTCAGGTATATAACT
>JAEYFY010000344.1 GCA_023454395.1 Pseudomonadota bacterium | reverse complement strand
TCCCCTGCATAAAAGCTATCGAATGTCTCATCATCGGGCAGAGATAGTGGTAATGATAGCTGTGACGGCGTATTCAGAAGCACCTCACCTGAATAGTTTAATAAACGTGGTGATTCTAACACAAATTATCACAAGGTCAGAACCAATATTAAAAAAGCACATTGCACTGATTAAGATAACAGCAAGATCACCAAGATAAGCCTATTTTATATACTAGTGGCGCCTCCTTAAATTGTTACTTAGCTGTACCTTGAGTTATTTAGAGCCAAATCAAAAAACATTCCGTGTTTAATGAGTTTCACTTTATTATCTGAGTTTTAATTTCGCAACATCATTACCAGAAGGTTGCTGATAAATGTCGAGCTTAAAATATTTGGCTGATGCGTTTATATACTCAAAAATTTCAGATTGAGTCTCTTCATATTCAACCCAAGTAGTTGCACGAGTAAAACAATATAACTCTACTGGTAACCCCATTGGTGTAGGTGGCATTGTTCTGATCACTAAATACATATCAGGTCGAACATCGCCACGCATTTTTATCCAATTTAGCATGTACTTACGAAATAACTGTAAGTTAGTCACTCCTTTTGTTTCTAACCACGTATTAATATCCCCAATCTCTTCTTCTTTTCCTTCAAGCATTGCTTCGATGCTTTTACGAAGTGGCACTGTATTTTTTAATTCTAATACTAGCTCTTGCGTGGCAAATGAAATTGAAGATTGGTCAATATAAAAACTACGTTTAATCCGACGCCCTCCTGATGAAAACATCGGCTGCCAGTTAGTATATTTTTCGGTCAAAAAGTCTTTGGTTGGAATACGGGAAATTGTATTATCCCAATTACGAACTGTGATCGTATGTAATGCGATATCAATCACTTCACCGCTGATATTACTGCTGGGTAATTCAATCCAATCATAAAGCTTTAATACTTTTCCGTTAGAGATAAGAATATTGGCAACAAAAGAGATAAGTGTATGCTGGAAAACAAACATTAACACCGCAGCAATAGCACCAAAGCTGGAGATAATAATAAGCGGTGATTGTTCAGTAAATAACGCAATGATCAGGATAAAAGAGATAATCCAGACCACAATTTTGGCAATTTCAATATAGCCTTTGATGGAGTTATTCCGATGCCACGCTCTTTTAGCATGCCGAATATTGAAGATATCAAGCGCGTTATTCAGTAATGAGGCAATATTGATAATAATAAAAGCGCGAGCAACCGTCTCAAAGATAATATTCATTTCAGCGGAAAAAGACGGCAGTAGCTGATTAATATAGAGAACGAGTGTAACGGCAACAATAGATGCACTCTTTTTAGCGATATCTTCTATAGTTTCTTCATCTGAAAGTTCAGTAAATAAAAAAAGTAGACGCTTTGCTATTCGGCGGAAAATCATTTTGGAGAGAAACCACACCACCAGCAACACAATAACTAAAAATATCGTGATAAAAATCTGCTTTGATGTAATGAAATCATAAATTTCAATCAGCTTTTCCATAAATTACGTTATACCTTTTTTGAGACACCCCAACCTTAAAACGAATATCACTTAATTAGCAGATAAAATGTCTATTTCGCATAAGAACAGATCTCCATTGTCTCATTTATTTTATTTAAATAAACATCATGGTTGAATTAATCATGCTTTTCTAAGTTTTAAACACTTAAAATATTAAAAATCTTAGTTTTTAATATGACATAAAAATAAAACACAATAAAAAAGGTGGAGATCATCCACCTTTTTTATTAATTTCAGCATATTGCTTTAGATTTTCTTAATCGCTTACTTTTTGTTTGCTGTACCACTCACCGATTCAATGGTGTTATCCACTAATTCTGTTTCTGGGCGAACAATACTCACTAATTTAAAGATTAAGCTTAAAACAATACCCACAATAGTTGCTAATGCCATGCCTTTTAATTCAGCAGCACCAATTTGAATAGAAGCACCACTCACGCCAACAATCAGAATAATGGCAGTTAATATCAAGTTTTGCGGTTTGTTGTAATCCACTTTTGAATCTAACAAGACACGAATACCTGATGCACCAATAACACCGTAAAGCAGTAATGAAACCCCACCCATAACTGGAACAGGCACAGCCGCAATAGCCGCAGCCAGTTTACCGACACAAGATAATAAGATGGCGAGAATTGCCGCACCACCAATAACCCATGAGCTGTAAACCTTGGTGATCGCCATAACACCAATGTTTTCACCATAAGTGGTATTTGGTGTTGAACCAAAGAAACCCGAAATAATGGTAGAGAAACCGTTTGCGAACATAGAACGATGCAAACCTGGGTTTTTCATTAAATCGCGTTGCACAATATTTGCTGTGACAACGAGGTGTCCAACGTGCTCAGCAATAACCACTAATGCGGCAGGTAGGATAATAAAGATAGCACTCCATTCAAAACGCGGTGAATAGAATGTCGGTAATGCAAACCAGTTTGCTTCTTTAATAGGAGTAATATCAACAACGCCCAAGAAGAAAGAGAGTGCATAACCAGCTAATACCCCAATAAGAATAGGAATAATAGCAAGGAATCCTCTAAACATCACAGAGCCTAAGATAGTCACACCTAAAGTCACCATAGAAATAAGCAGTGTCTGACTATCGACCGGTGCATCTGCACTTGGTAATAATCCTGCCATTTCTGCAGCGGTTCCTGCTAATTCAAGCCCGATGACGGCAACGATTGCGCCCATTGCCGCAGGCGGAAACATCACATTAATCCAGCCTCGCCCTGCTATTTTGACAATACCTGCAACGATACAAAATAACACACCACAGACGATGAATCCCCCAAGTGCTAATTCATACCCTAAAGGTAACAATAAAAGCACAGGTGAGATAAACGCAAAACTTGAACCTAAATAAGCAGGAATGCGTCCTTTACAAATAAAGAGATAAAGCAGGGTTCCGATCCCGTTAAATAATAATATTGTTGCCGGATTAACTTTAAATAAAATAGGCACAAGTACGGTAGCGCCAAACATTGCAAACAGATGTTGAAGACTCAACGGGATTGTTTGTAATAATGGTGGGCGCTCTTCTACCCCGATTGCACGACGAGTCATGCTTACGACCTCTCTTTAATATGAATGTGAAATTG
>JAEYFY010000276.1 GCA_023454395.1 Pseudomonadota bacterium | reverse complement strand
TGTTATCAGGTAAAAACCCAGGTGAAGATATCACTGAAGTTGTTGAAGAACACTTTGGTAAAACAGCAGGTAAATTAATCACCCTGCTCTATTTCTTCGCAATTTATCCTATTCTATTGGTTTATAGTGTTGCTATCACCAATACAGTAGAAAGCTTTATTGTGAACCAAATGCACATGGCTGCACCACCTCGCGCAATTTTATCGCTGATACTGATTATTGGTATCATGTCGATTATCCGCTTTGGTGAACAAGCTATCGTTAAAGCAATGAGCGTTTTAGTATTCCCATTTGTTGCGGTCCTGATGGTCTTAGCACTGTATCTGATCCCAGAGTGGAATGGTGCGGTTCTTGATACTCTCTCTTTTGATCACGCAACTACATCAGGTATGGGTCAAGGTCTATTAGTAACCTTATGGTTAGCTATCCCTGTAATGGTGTTCTCTTTTAACCACTCTCCAATCATCTCTGCGTTTGCTGTTGCAAAACGTGAAGAATACGGCGAAAACGCTGAGAAAAAATGTTCACGCATTTTAGCTTATGCACACATCATGATGGTTATCACCGTAATGTTCTTCGTGTTTAGCTGTGTATTTAGCTTAACACCAGAGAACTTAGCTGAAGCAAAAGCACAGAACATCAGTATTCTGTCTTACCTTGCTAACCATTTTGAAGCACCTGTTATCGCTTATATTGCTCCATTTATTGCTTTCGTTGCGATCACTAAATCATTCTTAGGTCACTACTTAGGTGCTCGTGAAGGTTTCAATGGTTTAATCATCAAATCACTGCGTGAGAAAGGTAAAACAATCGAAAAAGATCGTTTAAACAAAATCACTGCACTGTTTATGCTGGTTACAACTTGGATTGTTGCAACATTAAACCCAAGCATTTTAGGTATGATTGAAACATTAGGTGGCCCAATCATCGCGATGTTACTATTCCTGATGCCAATGTATGCAATCCGTAAAGTACCAGCAATGAAGAAATATGAAGGCCATATCAGCAACGTATTTGTTGTAGTCATGGGTCTTATCGCAATCTCAGCAGTTTTCTATAGCTTAATTAACTCTTTCATTAGTTAATAAGACATCTAATGGCTACTTTCATAAAAGAAAGTAGCCATTACAGCTTTAGACTTCAAAGTTGACACTTCTCACTCTAATAATCACACAGTTGCGCCTTTAAATTAATTAGGGAGGCGAATATTATGGTTAGCGTCTTTGATATTTTTAAAATCGGTATCGGCCCTTCAAGCTCCCACACCGTAGGTCCAATGAAAGCAGGTAAAGAATTCGTCGATTTACTTGCTGAAAAAAATCTCCTTTCTTCTGTTTCCCGCGTTATCGTTGATGTTTATGGCTCTTTATCTTTAACAGGTAAAGGTCATGCAACGGATATTGCTATTATTATGGGACTCGCAGGAAATTTACCTGATACTGTCGATATTGATTCTATTGCCCCGTTTATTAAACAAGTAGAAGCAACCGGTCGCTTAATGCTGGCAAATGGCATAAAAGAAGTCGATTTTCCGGTTGAAGGCGGTATGAATTTTCATAAAACTAATCTCCCCCTCCATGAAAATGGCATGACCATTACCGCTTATAACGGTGAGCAAGTTTTATTGAAAAAAACCTATTATTCTATTGGTGGCGGTTTTATTGTTGATGAAGAACATTTTGGCCAACCTGCAGAAAATACGGTTCAAGTTCCTTATCCTTATCAATATGCGGCTGATTTACGTCGCCATTGCAAAGAAACAGGGCTTTCTTTATCAGCATTAGTGATGCAAAACGAATTAGCATTACGTAGCAAAGAAGAAATTTCGGCTCATTTCGCGGCTGTTTGGGATGTGATGAAGTCAGGTATTGAGCGCGGTGTAAATACCGAAGGCTTATTACCGGGGCCATTACGCGTACCTCGCCGTGCTTCTGCATTACGCCGTATGCTAGTCACAGAAGATAAAACGACAACCGATCCAATGACAGTTGTTGACTGGATTAATATGTTTGCACTTGCTGTGAATGAAGAAAATGCAGCTGGTGGGCGTGTTGTTACAGCGCCAACAAACGGTGCCTGTGGCATTATCCCAGCAGTATTGTCTTACTATGATAAATTTATTCGTCCTGTAAATGAAAATTCTTACACTCGCTTTTTCTTAGTTGCTGGTGTTATTGGTTCACTTTACAAAATGAATGCATCTATCTCAGGCGCTGAAGTTGGTTGTCAAGGTGAAGTCGGTGTTGCTTGTTCAATGGCAGCAGGTGCGTTAACTGAGCTTTTAGGCGGTAGCCCAGAACAAGTTTGTATTGCAGCAGAAATTGCGATGGAGCATAACTTAGGGCTTACTTGCGACCCAGTGGCAGGACAAGTACAAGTTCCGTGTATTGAACGTAATGCTATCGCAGCCGTACAAGCTGTAAACTCATCTCGTATGGCTTTACGTCGTGTTAGCGATCCTCGTATTTGTTTAGATAAAGTCATTGAAACAATGTACGAAACAGGCAAAGACATTAATGCTAAATATCGTGAAACCTCTCAAGGTGGATTAGCCATTAAAATTTCTTGTGACTAAATCTGAAAGTCTGAAATACAGATATTTATGATAGATAAGGCGCTGATATCAGCGCCTTTTTGGTTTATTAACATCAATCTCAACACTCTTCTTTTTTTTAATATCCTCTTTTTTGTATGAGATTAAATTGTCATCCTTAGTTAAAATAGTTTTTTTGAAAAAAATAGGCGCTAAACTCAAAAATTATTTAAATGACGTGACGATGAACGCGTTATCTAAAGTAAATAACTACAAATTAATCAATCTATTGGCCATATTTAGATTATTGTCTAGAGTTGATAAGTAAAGATCACTAGAGACATCATTAACGGGATAAAAAGAGAACTAAAATGAAATCAGATATTCAAATCTCCCAAGAAGCACACCTCTTACCTATTCAGGACATTGCTAAAAATTTAAATATTGATCAAGACGATATCGAGTTTTATGGCAAGTACAAAGCCAAATTTAGCCACAGCATTTGGCCAAAAATTGCGACAAAAAAGCCCGGAAAATTAGTTTTAGTGACAGCAATAAACCCGACACCGGCTGGTGAAGGCAAAACAACGGTGACTGTTGGATTAGGGCAAGCACTGAGTCAACTAGGAAAAAATGCCATTATTGCATTGCGTGAACCCTCTTTAGGTCCTTGCTTTGGCATTAAAGGTGGAGCAACCGGAGGTGGTTATTCACAAGTCGTTCCGATGGAAGATCTCAACCTTCATTTTACTGGCGATTTTCATGCTATTACCTCTGCCAATAACCTACTTGCAGCCATGCTTGATAATTCGATTTATCAAGGTAATCCTTTAAATATCGATCCTAAAAAAATCGTGTTTAAACGTTGTATGGATATGAACGATCGTACTTTACGTCATATTGTTGTGGGATTAGGTGGCGAAAAAGACGGTATCACCAGAGAAGATAATTTTGTTATTACTGTTGCCTCTGAAATTATGTCTATCCTATGTTTAGCCGCGGATATTGATGATTTAAAACAACGACTTTCTCGCATCATTGTTGCTTATTCTTATCATGGTGATCCTGTTACAGCAAACGATCTACAAGCTGTCGGGGCAATGGCAAGTTTATTAAAAGATGCTATTAATCCTAATTTAGTACAAACACTCGAAAATACTCCAGCCATTATTCATGGAGGTCCTTTTGCTAATATCGCCCATGGATGCAATAGCGTAAGGGCGACAAAACTTGCGCTTCAACTTGCTGATATTACGGTGACAGAAGCTGGTTTTGGTGCTGATTTAGGTGCCGAAAAATTCTTTGATATAAAATGCCGGATCAGTGGGTTACGCCCTGATTGTGCCGTGATTGTTGTCACCACCAAAGCGCTAAAATATAACGGTGGCTTAGGTAAAGGCGAATGGAATAATGAAGATTTAGTTGCCCTTGAAAAAGGCATTGTAAATCTTGAAAAACACATTGAAAACCTTAAAAAATATGGCTTACCCGTCATTGTCTCTCTTAATGCTTATATCACTGATAGTATTGCAGAGCACCAATTTATCGAACAGTTTTGCCAAGAGAGAGATTGTCGCTTCGCAATGACTAAAGTATGGGAAAAAGGCGGCGAAGGAGGTATTGAATTAGCTAAGCAAGTGATTGATACGCTTGAAAATGAACCGAGCCAATTTCAATTAATTTATCCTGATGATGTCTCACTTAGTCAAAAAATCGATATTGTTGCCAAAGAAATTTATGGCGCAGATGGTGTGACTTATAGCCAACATGCTCGTAAAATGTTAGAAAAGATAGAAAGTATGGGTTTTGCTCATTTCCCTGTTTGCATGGCAAAAACGCAATATTCACTCTCAGATGATCCCTCATTATTAGGTCGCCCGACTGACTTTACAATAAACGTTCGTGAAGTGTATGTTTCTGCTGGCGCTGGCTTTGTTGTTGCCTTAACAGGCTCTATCACAACGATGCCCGGATTACCGAAAACACCTGCCGCTATCGCGGTTAATGTTGATAATCAAGGTAAAATCGATGGGCTTATTTAAATGATAAAATAGAAATATCCCTCTATTTTATTGAATATAAAAAAATCCGTAATCGTTAAACAATTACGGATTATTTATATAAAAATAACAGCTAGTCTTTCTTTTGGGTGAAAAACTCAGTAACGTTTTGATAGATCCATTATTGATGAATTAACCAAAAATAGCATTAAACCAACCGGATACTGTTTTAACCACAAAATCCCAAATACGACTAAAGAAACCGCCTTCCTCAACCGCTTCTTTTACAACTAATGGACGTTGTTCAATCACTTCATCATTTAATAAAAAGTTAACTGTACCTACAACCTGATTTTGAGTTAACGGTGCTTCTAATACAGGATTGGTTAAAGTAAAAGAGGCTTTCAGATTTTTCAATTCACCTTTAGGAATGGTAATTGAGGCATCATTAGCAACTCCTAGTGCCACTTCGCCTTTATCGCCATACCACACTTTTTGAGTTGTCAGTGGTGTATCTGCTTTTACAGGGGTTACTGTTTCAAAAAAGCGGAAACCCCAGCCTAATAATTTTTCACTTTCCGCAAAACGCACTTTGTCTGATGGTGTTCCTAAAACAACAGCAATCAGGCGCATATCACCTTCAGTTGCCGAAGAAACAAGGTTGTACCCTGCTCCATTAGTGTGACCTGTTTTCACACCATCGACATTCATATTTTTATTCCACAATAAACGGTTACGGTTTGGCTGACGAATATTGTTGAATGTAAATTCTTTTTCTTTATGAATTTCATACTCTGAAGGAACATCACGGATCATGGCTGCGGTGAGCAATGCCATATCTTGTGCGGTGGTATATTGCCCATCAGAATCTAGCCCATGAACGGTTTTAAAATGTGTATTTTTTAAACCGAGATTCTTAGCATAGGAATTCATTAAATCAACAAAGGTTTCCTGACTACCCGCAACATGTTCTGCTAATGCAATACTGGCATCATTACCAGATTGAATAACCATACCGCGATTTAAATCAATCACTTTGACCTGATCACCCGGTTTCAAGAACATCAATGATGATCCTTTCAATACCGGATTGCCCGTTGCCCACGCATTACGCCCAACAATAACCGTATCGTCAGGTGACATACGACCTTCTTTAATCGCTTGCCCAACAACGTAGCTACTCATGATTTTTGTAAGACTGGCGGGATCTAAACGCTCATCAAGTTTTTCTGATGCCAGAATTTTTCCGCTGTTGTAATCCATTAATACATAAGATTTTGCCTCTATTTGAGGAGGCACTGGATTATTTACTGCAAATGAAGGACTAGAAATAATTAGCAGTAAACCCATTCCCGCGGTAACCTTACCCAGAACAGATGGAATATTTTTTTTCATTACCGATCACCCTTTTATATCAATTTGTTAAAGCTTTCCTACTA
>JAEYFY010000224.1 GCA_023454395.1 Pseudomonadota bacterium | reverse complement strand
CATTCTTAATACACGCCCAACATGATTAGATGCTTCTTCATCTAATGCTGTTTGAGTACCTGCTGTGAGTGGTTCTGGATGATAAATGCGAGGAATACGCATAACGTGAAACCCTTACGTAAAAGATGGTTAACCGTGATAAATAAAATATGTGATATGCATCATACGCATGACATTATGGCATGCAAGTTATCACTTTGCTTTTGTCGTTATTATAGCGTGGTTCTTATTGCGTGTTTTGTCGCAAAATTTCATGTTTTCATTGTGATTAGAAAGAAAAGTCTCGGTATTAAATGGATACTCTTATACAGTCGTTTAACAAGGATAACGAGGTATCTAAGGAGTAGATATTTATGCCATTAAGCCGTTGTTGTTTTATAAAAACACCTTTGCTCTCTTTTTTGAATGACTTTCTTATTTTTATTAAGTTTTGTCTGCCTTTTTCACTCTTATTTTTGTTACCTAAAACCCGTCGTAAACAATTTGTCATAAGCTACCTTATCATTTGTTTATATTGGTCTTTTTCAATTTATTCGTTTTCTTTATTGATAATACTTTCTGTATTAAGCTTTTATTTGTTAATGCTTTCTTTCTTTGATGCTGACTATTTTCTTTTGCCTAATACGTTAACTTATTGGCTAATATTTTTAGGGTTGTTGTGTAATTACACTGCATATGGATTAGTGTCTTTTGAATATGCTTTTTATGGTTTTCTAGGTGGTACGGGGCTTTTTTATAGCATCTATTTATGGGGATATTTTATCTGCCAAAAATGTATTTTAGGTTTTGGCGATGTGAAATTATTTGGTGCTATTGGTGCATGGTGTGGGTTTGAAAAATTACCCTATATTCTTTTGCTTGGCTCTTTTTTAGGATTAGGTGTGTATTTTACAGTATTAATCACAATAAAAGATCACATAAAAAAAGTGGCATTTGGCTCTTGTCTTTCATTTTCAACATTAATGGTATTAGGTTGCTATTTCTCGTCTTACAACACCTTTAATTGATTGATTTTAATGCTTTTTTGTTATGATTATAGCAAAAATACAAAATAGTGAGAATGAAAATAAAAAAGGCAGTGTGCGGAAATTAATCCGCACACTGAAAAGAAGATTATAGGTTTTCTTTTATAAATTGCTGCCAACGTTTTGTATCACCTAAATATTTTTCAACCGATATCAGGCGATAACCTTGGTTATCTTCAATAAATAAAGTCGGAAAACCTCGACCATTTACTTGGTTCATTAATTGTTGTGTTTGGCTTAAGTGCTGTTGAATTTGAGTTTCGCCAATTTCGGACAGTAAGGACGCAAATTGTTCAACATCAAAGCCAAGTTTTTTCACAATAAATAGCAGTGTATCTTTGTCACTGATATTTAAGCCATCAAGGTAATAGGCCTCTTGCAGTGCTTTTAGTAAATAAACACCACGGTTTCCCATTTTTTCAGCAACAAGGATCGCTGAAATAGGTAACAGTGAATTTAATACCATTTCAGTGTTACCAAGAGCGTCATGGTATGCGCGACTAAAAACTTGGCCTGATAATTGGCTAATACGCTCATCAATTGGCGTAACATGCTCTTTCCATGATTGACCACCCGTTACTGCTCTTGCGGGTGTAAACAATCCACCACCATGTAACTTAATGGAGTTTGGAAATGCATTGCTTACTGCTTCAATCAGGGGCGCAATACCGTAGCACCAACCACAAAGAGGATCATAAACATAGTGCAATATTTTAGTACCTTGGGTATTACCTGTATTGCTTGTTACTGAGGCCACTGCATCTCTCCTTTTAGTACTTTTGCACTAAGCTCTAAACTTGATTTATCTGCTAAATTCTGATGATTTTTTTCCATCGCTGCAATAAATTCATCTGAATTTTTCGTCTTTTCAAGATTTTTCTCAGCTTCAATCAGGTAATTCATTGTGAAGTCAACTGCTTGTAGATCATATGTTGCTTTTGGTAAATAGTGACCAGGAATAACAGTTTTTGGAGATAGTGATTTTATTTGCTGTAATGCACTAACCCAATGTTGGCGTTCTGCCACGGTTTGTGTATCTGCTAACCAAACATGAATATTTTCAGAAACTAAAACACCACCCATTACTGCATTAAGTTTTGGAACATACAGGTATGTTCTATCTGGAGATAGTCCGTCTAATCCTTTGACTGAAATAGTTTCACCTTCAAGAGAAAAACTATCACCTTTTAGTACTTCAGGAATGATAATTTTCTGAGGGGCATTTTCTTTAAGTACAGGCCCCCAGTAGGCAAGTTTTCCTGCTTGGGTTTCGTTAATGGCTTTAATGGTGGGTGCTGTAGCAATTACTTTGGCATTTGGAAATGCCTTAGTAATGACATCTAACCCAAAATAAAAATCAGGATCAGAATGGCTGATATAGATATAAGTCAGGTTTTTTCCAGAGGCTTTTATTTTGTCAACCAACGCTTGTGCATCATTTTTTTGAAATTGTGCATCAATTAATACAGCATCTTTATCGCCATAAATAATTTCAGAAGAAACCGGAAAAACACTCGCTTCTCCTGGGTTATAAATATCTAATGTTAAATCAGTTGCTAGCGCTGATGTTGCGAAGAAGGCGGTAGTTGCAAGTGTTAAAGGAAGTAATTTTTTCATCTTTTGTTTTCTCCATAATGTTGTTGCTGACTATAATATGTTGCATAAAACAAGAGAAAAACCCTATTTTAGGCAATTGATTGTTGCGTAAATCGAGTAAATAAAATGGATAAAATAAAAGCATCAGAAGTGTTTGTCACCATTGTGAAGCAGGGAAGCATGATAAAAGCTGCTGATTATCTAGGTATGTCTAGAGCGATGGTGACGCGATATTTAAATGAAATGGAAGAGTGGGCAGGGGTGCGTTTATTGCACAGAACGACACGCAAACAAAGCCTAACATCAGTAGGTGAAATGGTATATGAACAGAGTTTACAGCTATTAGAAATGGCTGAACGTATTCCTGCCAATATTCCGAAAGAACGTCATCAAATCAGTGGGCTTGTTCGTATTACCAGTTCACAATCATTAGCAAATAGTATTTTGTCAGTGGCGATATGCGAGTTTATGCAACGTTATCCTTTAATTGCGGTTGATCTACAAATTACCAATCAAACCGTGAATTTGGTGGAGGAACGTATTGATATTGCATTGCGTATTACGAATCACCTTGAACCTAATTTAATCGCACGCTCGCTAGCAACATGCCTTTCGGTGGTGTGTGCGCATAAAGATTACTTAGCAAAAAAAGGCATACCTCAAACGCCAGATGAACTTGCTCAGCATCAATGTTTAACTTATCGATTTTTTGGGCGTAGTTTATGGGAATTTAATTTAGGTGATGAACGTTATTCAGTGCCTGTTGGCGGTAATTTAAGTGCAAATGAATCGGTTGTTTTATTGCAAGCTACGTTAAAAGGAGTAGGTATATCGCTACAACCTTATTATTCAGCCAAACCTTATCTTGAAAGCGGTGAATTAGAACAAGTTTTGTCTGACTATCAAGCGCTGCCGATGGGGATTTATGCAGTTTTAGCGAGCCGACAAAATATGCCTGCGGCTGTCAGAGTATTGTTGGATTTCTTAGTAGAGTGGTTTTCATCATCACCTTATTGGCTTGCTTTATCGGGTAAAAGCTTGGGTTAGCCGCTTAGGGTAGTCTGATAATGTCTTTTTCATCACATCAATAAAATAGGCAACAAGTTGTGATGAAGGGCGATGTGATGGGGTAATTAAGCTGATGGTAAAGGGGATTGAAAAGCTTAAAGGACGAAGACAAATAGGCTTATCTAAGTAATCAAGTGCGGTAATCGGGTTAACAATTGAAATGCCGATATTTTCACTCACTATGGCACAAATAGAGGCAGCACTTTGCGTTTCCATCACTAGCTGTCGTGTAATTCCATCTTTAATAAAAACGCTATCAATCAATTGTCGGTAGCTATCATTGGCAGACAAGCTAATAAAACGCTGATTTTGAAAATCAGCAGTATTTAACAATGGCTTGTTACACAATGGGTGAGACTTGGGTAAAACAGCGACTTCATTGAGTGTAAGCACAGTTTCTTGTTGGGTGCCCGCAGGTGTTTGTGTGTGTTCAGTCAATCCTAAATCATAATGTTGAGCCGATAGCCACTCTTCTAATAACGGGGATTCTTGAGGAACAATGGTTAAGTTGACATCAGGATATGTATCTAGAAATTGTCGGCAAATTGAAGGTAATAATGATTGAGCAAATGCGGGCAAGCAGGTGATATTCAATTCTGCTTGGTTAAAATGGCGAATGTTTTCAGCAGCGTTAATTATTCTATCTAAGCCATAATAAGAACGCTGTACTTCCTCAAAAAAGCGCAACCCTTCAGTTGTGGGTTGTAAACGCCCCTTTATTCTATCAAATAATTTAAATGCTAATAGATGCTCAAGACGAGATAACTCTCTACTGACAGTGGGTTGTGATGTTTTCAGTAACTCTGCGGCTTCAGTCAGATTCTGAGTGGTCATCACTGCATGAAAAATTTCAATATGCCGCCAATTAAAAGGAGCTTTCATTATCTATTCCTATATCACAGATGAATAGAGTGTAGCTTATTTGATATTTTTATTCCCTTTTAAGTTAATAAATAATGAATTTATTCACCCGCGACTTTTATGAGTAGATAACATGACAACATCAATAACTATGGCTCAATACCAATTAGCACAAACTTATGGAACGCCATTATGGATTTATCAAGGCGATACAATTTCTCAGCATATTGCTCAGCTTAAATCTTTTGATGTGGTTCGGTTTGCTCAAAAAGCATGCTCCAATATTCATATCTTACGTTTAATGAAAGCACAGGGTGTGAAGGTGGACTCTGTGTCATTAGGAGAGATTGAACGTGCTTTAGTTGCGGGTTATCAAGCTGGCAGAGAAAAAAGTGAGATTGTCTTTACGGCTGATTTACTGGATGAAAGAACCCTTGAACGTGTTGTGGAGTTAGATATTCCTGTTAATGCTGGCTCTATTGATATGCTTCGTCAATTAGGTGAACGCAATCAAGGGCATGCGGTGTGGATTAGAATTAACCCAGGATTTGGTCACGGGCATAGCCAAAAAACCAATACGGGTGGAGAAAATAGTAAGCATGGTATTTGGTATGAAGATGTGCCTGAAGCATTAGCGGTGATCCAACAATACAATCTAACTTTAGTCGGTTTTCATATGCATATTGGCTCTGGTGTTGATTATCAACATCTTTCTAGTGTTTGTGATGCGATGGTAGAGCAAGTGCTTACCTCTCAAGTTGATATTCAGGCTATTTCGGCAGGAGGCGGATTATCAACGCCTTATCAAGAGGGTGATGCAACAGTCGATTTAGATCACTATTTTTCTTTATGGGATAAGGCGCGTCATCGTATTGCACAACACTTAGGGCATTCTGTTGAGTTAGAAATCGAGCCGGGACGTTTCTTAGTGGCGGAATCAGGTGTATTGATTTCACAAGTAAGAGCCGTTAAATCAATGGGAAGTCGTCATTATGTGCTGGTGGATGCTGGATTTAGTGATTTAATGCGTCCTGCAATGTATGGCAGTTATCATCACATTTCAGTTTTAGATAGTCATGGTCAAATAAAACCAATGACAGAATTACAAGAGACGATTGTGGCAGGTCCTTTGTGTGAATCTGGAGATGTTTTCACTCAAGAAGAGGGCGGAATGGTCACACCTCGTTTATTGCCTCAAGCACAGGTCGGTGATTATTTAGTTATTCATGATACTGGGGCTTATGGTGCTTCAATGTCATCTAATTATAATAGCCGACCACTTATTCCTGAAGTGCTGATAACAAAGGGGGTTCCTCAATTAATTCGTCGCCGCCAAACAATAGAAGAGTTATTAGCGTTGGAGTTAGATCTCTAATTTATTCTTTTTATTAAACATGCTTTATTGAAAAATAAAAAAACACCTCATGACTTTAACGTGATGAGGTGTTTGTGTTTTATCAGGGGGAGTATTTCCCTTTATATCTGTTGTTAAGCTGCTTTGTCTGTTTTGACTTTGTCAGCTTTCGGCTTTTTTGCAGGTACCGCCAATGCATCAAAATCAAGCTCATCAACATTGATACTCCGTAAGCGGCTCTGTTCTGCTTTACGTAAGATATCGGCTTCTTCTTGAGTTACGCGTTTATCAGCCAGTGCTTTGTCCGCTAATTTATCTAATTGAGTAAAGCTAAACTTCTTCTCATAAAGGCGACAAATACGGTCAAAAATAGGCTCAGCGGCTAAGATATCCAGTAGTGCTTCTTCCATTAAACCATGTGGATTATGCTCGCTCGGTGTTAAGTACTGACCTCTACCAATGCGATCACGAGTTTCAGAAGGTTGTTGGATAAGTTGTGCTACTTTGCTATCTAATTTATCTGATGGTAATTTTTGAGCTTTACCCAGTGGGAAAATAATTGCACGCATCGTTCCTGCAATAACACGGCTTGGAAAATTGCGTAGCAGTTCATCAATTGCATTTTCAGCTTGGTATAAACACTCTTTTACGCTCCAATGTACCAGAGGTAAATCCGCAGTATGGCGTCCTTCATCTTCATAACGCTTAAGAGCGGCAGAAGCGAGGAAGATATGACTTAATATGTCACCTAAACGTGCTGAAATACGTTCACGACGTTTTAAGCTTCCACCTAAAACGCCCATTGAAACATCAGACAATAGCGCCATATTGGCACTTAGGCGGTTAATTTGTTGATAATAACGACGGGTTTCATCATTAGTTGGAGAATGACTTAATCGACCATTAGTGATACCTAACCATAAACTACGTAAGGTATTACTTGCCACATGACCAATATGACCAAATAAAGCGCGGTCGAAATCATGTAGGTTATTATCTCGTGCCGCTGCAATTTCATCTAATACATAAGGATGGCAACGGATAGCACCTTGACCATAAATGATCATGCTACGAGTTAAAATATTGGCACCTTCAACTGTGATGGCAATTGGAGAGCCTTGATAAGAACGTGCAACAAAGTTTGATGGCCCAAGGCAGATCCCTTTACCACCAACGATATCCATTGCATCGATAACGCCACGTTGCGCTCGATGAGTACAGTGATATTTCACGATAGCTGATAATACGGCGGGTTTTTCTCCCAGCATAATACCCGTAGTAATTAAGGTCGCTGCAGAATCTAAAAGATAGGCGTTACCAGCTAGGCGTGCTAATGGCTCTTCAATACCTTCCATTTTGCCAATTGGAATTTTGAACTGACGACGGATGCGAGAATAAGCACCTGTTGCCATTGCCACACTCTTTAACCCACCGGTAGAGTTTGAAGGTAGAGTAATGCCTCGACCAACAGAGAGACATTCCACCAGCATTCTCCAACCTTGACCTGCCATTTTTGGCCCACCAATGATGTAATCGATAGGAACAAAAACATCTTTACCACGCGTCGGCCCATTCATAAAGGGTACGTTCAATGGGAAATGACGATGACCGATTTCAACACCTTTGACATCAGTTGGAATTAACGCGCAGGTAATGCCTGGATTTTCATCATTACTTAATAGATGGTCAGGATCGCGTAATTTAAATGCTAATCCTAATACGGTCGCGATAGGGGCAAGCGTGATATAGCGTTTATTCCATGTTAAACGAAGACCAAGTACTTGCTCGCCTTGCCATTCACCCATACAGACAACACCACTATCAGGAATAGAGCCAGCATCAGAGCCAGCTTCAGGGCTTGTTAAGGCGAAACAAGGAATTTCATCACCTTTAGCTAAACCTGGTAAATAACGTTTTTTCTGTTCATCAGTACCGTAGTGTTGCAATAGCTCACCGGGACCTAAAGAGTTAGGTACACCAACCGTGATGGCTAAAATACCAGATACCCCTGACAGTTTTTGCAATACGCGTGATTGAGCGTAGGCTGAAAATTCTAACCCGCCGTACTCTTTTTTAATGATCATCGCAAAGAAGCGATTATCTTTAAGGTATTGCCAAATTTCGGGAGGTAAGTCAGCTAGTTCATGAGTAATTTCAAAGTCATTTGTCATGCGACAAACTTCTTCGACAGGTCCATCAAGGAAAGCTTGCTCTTCAGCAGTTAGCTGTGGTTTAGGGTAATTATGAAGTTGTTTCCAATCGGGAGCGCCTCGGAAAAGCTCGCCTTCCCACCATGTTGTACCCGCATCAATAGCTTCTTGTTCAGTTTTAGACATAGAAGGCATGACTTTTTGAAATGCTTTAAGTGCAGGTACTGAAATATAGGCTTTACGAATAGAAGGGATAGCAAAGGGTAATAAAACCAATGCAACGGGAAGGAGTAACCAGTAACTCCAAATATTGGCGACACCCATAACTAATGTATAAGCAATAAGTGCGAAGCTACTTACTGCGATACCGTATTTGCGATAACTAAGTACACCAATAAGAACAATAAAAAGTACGATACTGAGTAGTGTCATAATAAACTCCTGTATTTAGCAAGAGATCAGAGGTCAGACCTGTTGTTTGTTATTTAGATCTAATCCAGTCACTAACTTTTATCAATATATTTACATTCTAATTACAATATAGCTCACAAATTATTCGTAAATGAGAGAAGTTAGCATTTGTCGATAATCAGTATCTTCTTTCATGACATTTAATCCGTTACACTGAGAAACAGAAAATTTCGATTACCCTTTCTGGAGTAAAAATCCTATGTACCAAGATCTTATCCGTGGTGAATTAACAGAAGCAGCAGATACACTTTCTCGTTTTCTTCAAGATGATGCAAATATTGAAGCTATTCAAAAAGCGGCAGTATTATTAGCAGATTCTTTTAAAGCAGGCGGTAAAGTATTATCTTGCGGTAATGGTGGCTCTCATTGTGATGCAATGCATTTTGCAGAAGAATTAACTGGGCGCTATCGCGAAAATCGCCCCGGTTATCCTGCCATTGCTATTTCAGATGTAAGCCATATCTCATGTGTAAGTAATGATTTTGGCTATGAATATATCTTCTCCCGCTATGTTGAAGCTGTGGGTAAAGAAGGTGATGTTCTGCTGGGTATTTCAACCTCAGGCAATTCAGGCAATATCATCAAAGCAATTAGTGCTGCGCGTGAAAAAGGCATGAAAGTCATTACGCTAACAGGTAAAGATGGCGGAAAAATGGACGGTACAGCCGATATTGAAATTCGTGTACCTCATTTCGGTTACGCTGATCGTATTCAAGAAATTCATATTAAAGTTATCCATATTCTGATCCAATTAATTGAAAAAGAAATGGAAAAATAATTTGTTGATATTGCTATAAATTAGCAAGAAATATCAGCAAGAAGGAGTGAGCGATGTGTGAGTTGTTAGGCATGAGTGCAAATGTACCGACAGATATTAATTTCAGTCTAAGTGGATTAATTCCAAGAGGTGGTAAGACAGGACCTCATAAAGATGGTTGGGGAATTACTTTCTATGAAGGATTGGGATGTCGTACATTTAAAGATCCTCAAGCTAGCGCAATTTCACCAGTCGCTCGCTTTGTGCAAGAATACCCTATTAAATCAGAGGCTGTGATTGCTCATATTCGTCAAGCGAATCGAGGTAATGTCTCTTTAGAAAATACCCATCCTTTTACCCGTGAATTATGGGGAAAAAACTGGACTTATGCACATAATGGTCAACTAAAAGGTTATCAATCTCTTGATACTGGGCGTTTTAGAGCCATAGGGCAGACGGATAGTGAAAAAGCATTTTGCTGGATCTTAAATCAGCTCGATAATCGTTATAAAAGAACCCCTGCAAATTGGTCTGCTGTATTTCGTTTTATCGCTGTTTTAGCCTCTCAATTAAAGCAAAAAGGGGTTTTTAATATGCTGTTGTCAGATGGTCGGTTTGTAATGGCATATTGTTCAACTAATTTACATTGGATCACACGTAAAGCGCCTTTCGGCAAAGCGAAATTACTTGATCAAGATGTAGAAATCGATTTCCAGCAACACACACAATCAGATGATGTGGTTTCTGTTATTTCAACATTACCACTGACTGGAAATGAATCTTGGCAGCGTATTCCCGCTGGCGAGTTTGTCTTATTTGATCGTGGTGTGCGTATTCTGTAACCATTTGCTTTCACTATTTTGCGATAAGTTAAGGATAGGATTGACACTATTAGGTGAAGTCAACGTGCTATTAACGAAATAACGCCCATCTTGAACGGTAACAGATGGGATTTGTTTGCGTTCTTCAACATATTGGTAGGCTGGCATAAGTTGTTGCCAGAAATCCATATCTTTTGAATACTGATGTTTTTTCATATTTTCAGCGGTCATTTTAAATGGAAAAATATGAATATTAATCGTAGATTGACCCCCTAGTAGCGCCAATTCAGCATACTGATAAATTTCATCCATCACAGGATCAGTCATTGCATAGCAACCAACCGATTTACATGCCCCGTGGATCATTAAAAAATCGCCTGTATACCCTTTTGATTTGTCATATTGATTAGGAAATCCCAGGTTGATTGCTCGGTAAAATCGACTATTCGGATTTAATTGTGAGAAATTAACCTGATAAAAACCCTCAGGGCTTTTTAAGTCACCTTGAAATTTTTTAGGGCCAAGACCTCCGGAATAGCTACAAATAGGGTAAGTACGTACTTTTTCTAATTGCCCATCTAATTTTTCTGTATAAAGTTCAAGTAAGCTTTCTTCTTTGAAAATCTGAATATAGATAGGCTGCCCTGTACTTTTTTTAACAGGTTTCATTAGAAAACTTGAATTGTTTTCAGCGTTAACTAATAAGGAAATTAACATTAATGTTAAAAAACTGATTAGTTGTTTTGCGTGACTGGTCATGGTTTTATCAGAAAAATAGCTTAAAATTTGTTGATAAAGTAGATCTTAGATTGCTATGAAGCAATAAATTTGTAAATTAAAATCTGATATGGTTTCTTTTCTTTTACAAAATATTCCGTATGAAATTTAAGCGCTCGTCGAAAAAGATGATATTTTAATTCGGTTTATACGAGTTGTTAACGTTTCAGTCAAAATAATATTCCCATTTGCTTGAGCTAAATCACTCGAATAGTCAGACAGGTTTAGGCTGAGATGATAAAAT
>JAEYFY010000186.1 GCA_023454395.1 Pseudomonadota bacterium | reverse complement strand
GGTCTGCGCAATCGATTTCCCATCTATAATTCTTGCTGACATCTATACATCCAAATTATTCAATTACGGTATTGGTCTATTTTGTCAGATCAAGAGCAATCTGTCAGTCGAATACTTGCCATATTTTAACCATATAGTTTGATATCGTTGAAAAAGCGTTGACTCTCAGAATGTTGAACGTATAATTCACACCCGTTATCAGCACTCTTGCTGACGTCTAAGTTCTTCTAGGCGCCCTTAGCTCAGTTGGATAGAGCAACGGCCTTCTAAGCCGTAGGTCACAGGTTCGAATCCTGTAGGGCGTACCATTTCAAATCAAATTTCCAATCAAGTAACTACATTCATTTCAAATTCTCTATTTTTCACAGTTGTGTCATATTTGTGTCGTATTTGGGACGCAAGTGCCAAAAATACTGTCTATTTGGCGTGCATGTTTGGTTAAGTATGAATAAATCACCTTACTAAATACTCACAGACTTTCTTGGTACTCTTTTCACGAAGCATTTTCGCCAGCTTTACTTTTTTCTAACTCTCTCTACTGGTTTTGTACTATTACTTCAAATTGAACTTCGTCATGGATTTAAAAATCATGCCTAGCCTAATAGTTCTAAATATTGATGTATGAAATATAGGCATACGAGTTAATAAAGTTAAAGGATGAATTTGAAAAATAATATTATTAATATTCTAGATGATATTATTAAAATAGAATATTAATAAATATGATGCTTTCTAAGCATTTTCCATAAATCAATAATTCATTTTTTATTTATTAAATAATTTAATGTTTTATAATGACTTTTTACTAAAAAAGATTAAAGTAGACAGATTTAATGCAAATAATATAAATGGAATAAAAAATGCCTTTACCTAACCGATTAAAACCAAAAAAAGTCAGCAAAGCTAAACTCAATGAATTGATCGATTTATTACAGAAGATAACTGTTAAAATCGATAATGGCGCAACTGAAAATGATCCCGAACTTAACACCATGATAATAAATTGGAATGCACAAGCAATAACGCCTTGTGAGTTTTCTGATTTTCGTGACTACAATTCTTGGACAAGTGCAAAAGAGTTTACAAAAATAGCTTTTAATCAGGTGAAGTATTTAGATGATCTGACTTATGAAGAGTTAATTAGTATTGTTGATTTCATCTGTTTAGCAGAAGGCAGTGAATCTGAACAATCCTATGCAATGAATTTACTCGAGATAAACTTTAAAGCTTTTTCTTCAGATCTTATTTATTGGCCAGATGAGTATTTTAATCTTGAAGAAGTTGATGATTTATCATCAGAAGAAATAGCAGCTTATTTGATGGAAGGATCTAATCGAAAATTATCTAATGCCCCAGAAATTCTATTAAAATATACAATCGTTAAAGAGATTAACAATTGATTCTTTATTTTAACAACAAATCAATCGATTGATTTTATAAATGGATGATATTTGAATAAAAGAAAATGAAAAAATTGCGATCTATTTAACTAGAATAGTTAAAATATGATATTAGATAGCGCTAAATAATATTACTGTATTTTTATCTAAGATTGCGGCGCTTCTTATTTCTTAATACAAAAATCTCATTTGATGATAAAACTGTTTCAGTGCAAGCATTTAACATTGGAGACATTATTTCAGGTGTCACCAACAAACTTTGTGGCGATATTCCTAATATTAAAGCAATAGCAATAAGCTGATCGACGGTTATTTTCAGATGTCCATTTTCCAAACGTGAATAGTGTTGCTGACTGATACCAAGCCTTCTTCCCATCTCGATACCTGTTATTTTTAATTGCTTTCTTTTCTGTTTAATTCTCTGACCTACAACAATATTAATTGAACTCATATCAATCCCTCTTTTTAAAAGAGGTTACCGTAAAAATACTTAAAGATCGATATAAACGATCAAAAATAGTCTATTAATAGTTAATATCTATCAATTTTTATTTATTAAAAGATTTAAACCGTTTTACCCAAATCAAATAATTAGGTAAATTACATTAGTTTTTAACAGTATTTTTGTTTGTTAATGACGTAATAGGCGTGTTAATTAAGAATAATATGATTTAATTGGAGATTAGTAAGAATAGAAGGCACCATTTTGCATAACTTGGTCACTATTAGATCCTGATATTTTAGCCGAGGCTTTCGGTGTTGGTGATCCTACTGCAAGTTCTGGGCTAAGCACAAAAAGGCACGCTATTTCAGTATTTATAAGATTATTGTGATCAGGTCTTAAATAGAATATGAATAATGTCAAAGAAGTAGAAATAAAATATTAAAAAGAGTATTTGATTATATTATATAATAATACAATCTATTTTCTTATTATCTGAATACTTTATTTTTAATTAAATCAATACCTAAACTATCAAATAGTTATTTTTACTGGAGAGGGAATCATTATGTCGTAATAATATTATTAATAAATTAAATTTTTTATACAACATAATAAATAAGATTAATTATCTACATTTATATTGGTAGAACTTAAATTTACTTCAGGAACTGGGATCGGATTATTAAATACATTTTGTACTTTACTCCAAAAGCTACTGATGATACCCGATTTTATTGCATCATCCGATGACCAATAAGCGATTAAGTGAAGAGAGAAAATTAATATGAAAATAGCAATAACGCTTTGAAATCCATCAAAAATCCATTTTAATATTTTTATCATTTTCATTTTTGACCAATTCACGAAATACCCATTTCTTAGAATGCACAACTAAATTCCTCTAAAGAAAAGCCCTATAAAAGGGCTTTAGATAAGAATGCTATTCTTAATTATGACTATATAAATTTATTATTTAATTACTGTAGAAAAAGCTTTTGAAAACATTCTATTCAAATCATCAGCAGAACGTTGTGCAGAACGTTTTTGGGCTAGCTTCTTGGATGCTGTCATGACGCGAGAGTCTACAGTAGCCTGGGATGCAACAAAAAGAGCGACAGCATAGGCTCTTTCTTTAGCGCTATTATTAATTTTTGCCATAACTATTGCTCCTTATTTTTTATTAACTTTAAATGGATTCTCACATAAAGTGAATTTTCTATCAATATTTAAATTCCTAATTTTACAATACTAATATTATTATAGACCTTTTATATAATAATTTAATAGATAATATAATTATAATAAAGACTTATAACCTTTTAGTGGAGAAGGTGATAAAAACCATTTTATTTTTTCATCATCTTTAAATTTAATTTTCATTTCCAATAACATATTCTCAGATAAGCAGAATGGGAAAAAATGATAAAGATGGGAAACAAAAATAAACGCATCACCTTCATTATCAAAATAATCAGTATCTAGTGTTAATATTAAAGATAAACAACGATGTGGCTTGCCTTTTAAAATATAATCATAAGTCTGACTATCTAAATCAATACAGCCATCCAAGGATTTTTTTATTTTCCTTGTAACTTGTTTATCTAATTCTGTATAAATTAAATAATCACTTAACATATTTTTTATTGTTGTAATCGACATTAGCATAAAAGCATTAGCACTATAATGTGACAACAAATGCCAATAACACTTATCATCAACAATAGGTGGAAAACATTCTGATAGCGGTGTGATATTTTTGATCAATAAATTATCAGGCATATTTTCACTATGTGCATTCAACACACCAATACTGTTATCTTTATATCTTTCAAAGCCAATATAAGTACAGGAAAAATGTAGGCTTGGTGGCGAGATAAGCTCTTCACCTTTATTGTCATAAAAATGAACCGTATAGAATGTTCTTCCTGTGATATCTTTATCGATAGTTAATGAATAAAAAAGGGAATTTTGATATTGAGGCAATAGGCGAGATGCTGATGTTAATTCAGTTATCGAATAAAAATGACAATAAATACCACGCTCTTTTTCATGTGGCTCTAATGAAAGCATGATTTCAGATAAACTTGAAAGATAATGGTTATCTGGAATAGGCAGTAAATAAGATGATTTATTCTCTTGGAAATCAATGATAACTGTATGATCTTTCTCTTTATCAACTGTGGGAATACAGTTGAGTAAAAAACAGTCTTGGCATTGCTCTTCTGTTAATGAAATTTGCTTATTTAAATAAATACTAACTGTAAATTGAGTATTTTTCGCCCAATCGAGTTGTTTAATAATAGTGGGAATATCTAAACTGATAAAATGGTGAACGTGAGGAAGATACAACCCCTCTAATAATTGTTGTGGCGCTTTCGGCGTATTTTCTGATTGTGGAAAAATAGGATAATCTTTACCAATTTGAGATTTAAAACAAAACGTTGCGTTATCACCATGATAACTTTGATCCGCATGTTTTAGTTCAATATAGTCAAAATACTGAGTTAATCCAAGTAATAGGGTATCGGCAGTATTCTTGATTGGGCTAAGAAATAAATTTAGCGAGCAAGATTGTATTTGCTCTATATCGCCAAGGTAGGCAAAAGTTAAAGAGATACAACTTTTATTAGGTTGATGTGTTACTTGTTTTTCAATAAGAGAATAAGGTTCAATATATAAATCGCGACAAGTTGAAAAACACTCATTATTACTGCCTAAAGCACTACTATTTTTAGGAATGTAATAGCTGTAGTTAATTTCTTTATCACAACTGATTTGAATAATTGATGTTGATGGCAATCCTTTTATTGCTTGAGAGCCGAGACGTTGTAATAAAGGGAGTGTGATTTCAGGGAATGCATCATCAATCTTTTCTTGCAAGTGAGCAGAAAGAAAGGCGAATCCCTCCATTAAATAGCTAGTTTGAGGATCATCTGGCTCTAAAACTTCCGCTAAATGCGGTTTTTTTTGTGCGTAGGATCTAGCCAGTTTTTGCAGGTATTGTCTTTCTTTTAAATATTTAATTTCACTCATGTTAATTTAATATCGACCCTTTAATAATAAATAATATCTGTCATGATTTCTGGTTATTTTTAATATGAATAAGGCTTTAATCCTAACTCTTCAGCTTCTTTTTGAAGAAGATAATATCGAGCCAATAACCCATTAATATCTGCATCAAGATTATTAATTAATGCGGGAGAAATAGACCGCTCTTTACTTATTTCTTGTGAAAATAGATACAGTTTATTTTCAATAGGCACTGCTTTATTGTGGCTTTTTTGTATTTCATAAACTGCTGTTTTTAAATACGAAAGAGTAAAGCTTCCTCTGTTACGCTCTTGTTGAACAATTCTATCGGAAAGCTGTTGAATTAATTTATTCGTATCAGACCAGCTACTGTCAATGGGGGTATTTTCTAATCGTGTAGTAAGGATATTTTGCCATTGTCGTGTTGCGTAAGATTGATCTGCATTATTAGGCCAAAGCTTTTTAGCCACATCCAACATATGCTCCGATTTTCTTAGTGCAAATATAGGAGACTGTTTTTCCATTAAAATAAGATTATTTGCGTATGAACTGATATTAGGTTGATATAACCACTGTGTAATAGCACCTTCAGGTTGAGCAGTAATTGCGGAGAGTTCTTTTTGCATTGGTAGATAAATAGCCACACTGATAGCAACAAAAATAGCACTGCTACTTAATAATCCAATAAAAAAGCCTTTTTTTGCACTCATTGGTTTTTTCTCAATAGGCGGATCGTCATATAAAACAACTTCGGCGATAGGATTAGGTTTAGAAACGTTATTTTCTTTCAGTTCATCAGATGCGCTGATATAGACAATAGGCGGGATCTTAACGGCATTATTGCTACTTTTTTGAGTTGAACTTTTTGTATTTTGTTCTAAGGTTTTCGCTGCATTTTGAAAAAACCAAAGTAAATTTTCTAACTTTGGTAATTTAGGCCAATCCGTATGGGCGAGTTGATCGATAATTAATTGCAAAGCTCTTTCTGAGCGATAAATTAAACGCAAATCAGTAGGCGAGAATGTTAATTGACGTAATAAAGCACCGGCTTTGGTATTAAACCAATTTAAAACATCACACCGATGATTTGGTTGAGTGGGCCATAGATTATCCCATTGGCTGACCACTATATTGGCGAGTAACTCGCATCCTTCAGTAAAACCATTTAATCCATTTAGATGAAGACGAGCCAGCGTGTAATAAACGCCACTCTGTAAATCGATACCATGGGTTTTAAATAACGTTAATGAGAGAGATTCAATAAGCGTCCAACTGATCTCAGGTTGAGAAGGATGATTAAGTTTATTAAATTCCGCTTTTAATGCGATAAATTCAGGGATATCTAAAGGAGAGCCTGCAATTTTTATCACAAATTTTTCTTTTGGCGTATTCATGAAATATCCTATCCCCTCATAAATATGAGGGGAAATCAGTTAATAAAGGGTTTCTGGTAATTTGAAACGGGTAAATAATCCACCAAAGAATGGATTATTAGATTCATCGATTGTGATCCGATATGTCATATCACCGCCATCAAGGGTGAATCTCACATCGAAAGAATGCGGTTTAATATTGGTAAGTTTGCCCCCATTAATGAGCCGCATTTGCGCCCATGGCCCATTAAATAAGATAGCTCGTGGTGATTTATCACCAGAAATAGGCACTAAGGTAAGCTTGCTCTCAACATTTGAACGCATTGAATTAGGCCAAACCATATGTACGGTATGGCTTCTCCCGTGTGAATAATCGAGTAATTGTCCATCAAGATTTAAAATGCTACGACGCTTATTACCAGCAAGAGAAAGTGCTTCGATGGCAAATTGTGCTTCTAAATTTCCTTGAGCATTAAAAAACGTATTTCTAATTCGATTAGCAATTTCAAGTTGTTCTAATACATCAGGGCGAATAAGTGATTGACCATCACTGTTTTCAATTAAGTTATTTTCAACAAAAAGGCGTAAATTTTGCTGATAGAAGCTATCTAATGTGCCATTCGGTTTGAAAAAACGCTCAAACTCACTTAAAGGAACATCTTGTGTGGTTGCAGCATTAAACGGATAGCGACCGATAATGTAGGTATTATATTGCTTAACGACGGTTTCATTCCACTCAACCTCCATGTAGCGAATAGCTTCTTTTTGTACCACATTCCATGCTTGATCTGCTAATTGTCCTACCCAACGATTCATTGGTTCAGGTAATGTTTTAGCTGATTGAGATAATTCAAAAATAATGTCGCGATTATTATCTTCAAGGCGAGATGTCACGGCCTTTAAGGCAGCTTTACCCGGTACTGGTGAGTTATAAATACCTAATAAATAACGATGAAGTTCATTTAATTTCTGATTGAGATTTTGTAAATTCTCACCGTTATTGCTGACAAGAATTTCAGTTTGAGGTGCAAATTCTTTATCTAATCGAGTGAGCAATTTGTATTTCAATTCATCCATTAATGCCTTTTGATCAGCAATGGGTAACGAACTGTCTATTTTCGGTGATGTTGTATTATCTCTTAGTACTTGTAATGCACGACGAATTGGCTGTTCACCGCTAATAATTTGCTCTAATGCATTAATTTCATCTTGTAGTGATTCAAATTCTCTTATTTCAAGATTACTCATAGCGGCACGCCATTGCGCTGTGTAATCGTTTAGGTATTGCTCAGTGATTTGGCGTTGGATCTCTTTTCTGTCGCTTTCACTGTATTGAGTATTTGTATTTAAATTTAATACCCATGCGTCTAAAAAGGTCAGATCCACCAGCTCATCATTATGCTGAGTAAAATAGTTTGTTAACCCATACAGTGTTAGAAGCTGGGGCATTTGCAGTTTATCTTCATTAATCGCAGTAAAAATAGCGTCAAAGCTAGGACCCACTTGATGACGTATATTTAATGGTGATGAGAGAGCTTGGTTCGCTTTAAGACGTAATGTTTGATAAACACGTTGATAAAGAGGTAAACGACTTAACTCTTTTTGCGCTGTATTGAGTGGCTGAGTAAATGGTGTAAAAGCATTAATAGCCGCTACTTCACCCGCTTTGCGTTGAGTTTGCCAATCGGTATGTTTCAGTGCGTATTGTAGATGTGACATTAACTGAGATTGAATATCTCTCTGACCTGTAAATAAGCGACTCCAATAATTGGACATAAAGTTTTCAACAATCTCATTATTACGCCCACTCTTATCTTCAAGCATGCGCATAATGCGTAATATCTCTAATTTTTCTTCACTACCGGCTGGCGCTTTATTCAACTCAGTCAGTAATGAATTCATAATTGAAGGCAAATAATGTTCTGTTATCAATTGGAGATAAACATTTTCGACATAAGGACCGACATTCTTGCCTTGGTATAACCCAAGATCAGAAAAAGTATCACTTTTTTCACGATAATTACCGTAAGCCAATGTGGCATCTAATAATGGATTTAATACCGCAAGTTGCTCTTTTCCTGCTGTATTGGTGGTAATTGTCGC
This sequence comes from Pseudomonadota bacterium, assembly GCA_023454395.1. Taxonomy (GTDB): domain Bacteria; phylum Pseudomonadota; class Gammaproteobacteria; order Enterobacterales; family Enterobacteriaceae; genus Proteus; species Proteus appendicitidis. Next base: position 7,132 of record JAEYFY010000186.1, on the reverse strand, counting down.
TTCTGAAGAGCGAAATGCTTTCACTTCATTAAGTACATTTTCGCCAGATTGGTAGTTTTTACTGTAATAATGACTCCAACCATTCCATAAAGCGATAATACCAACAACACTAATAGCGGAAGCTAATAGAACTTTTCTACGATGTTTTTTAAGCCAAAATTGACTTTCAGCGGCAAGATTTGGCTCTGATAACAAAATATTTTGAAAAAGTGATTGGGTAAAATAGCTATGAGTTTCTGCAATAGGCCAAGTGGCTAATGGCGCTGTTGGTAAATGATATTGAACAGATGCCGTTTGACTAAAGATATTATCAACTTGACCAACCTGTGTTGCTGAAGTGAGGTATACCCCTCTTAATTGAATATCTTGCTCTTTATTACTGGACGTTAATGCATTAAGCAGACTAATAACGTTAGTTTTTAGCCCTTGGATTTGACGAATAAAACTAAATAACTTAGTACGTTGGCTTTCATCAACGCGATTCAACATCATTTCAGGAAGGGCGCTATTCATTTGGCTTACCCACTGTTCCCAAAATGCATTAAGATCTTTTTCCCAATTATTTTCACTATTTAATCGGAATGTTACACCTAATATTTCATCGCGCTGTTTTGCTTCTAATGACTGAAACATAGCGTCAAATCCCTGTAATAAATCGAGCTTTGTAAACACGATATAAATAGGTAATTGGCTATTAAAAGCGATGCGAATTTCTTGTAATCGCATATGCAGTGAAGCAATAAATTGGCTATTTTTCTCTTTATCGTTTGTCAGCAGTTGTAATGTATCAATAGTAAGAATAATGCCATTCATTGGTTGACGAGAACGATGCTCATTTAGCCAGACTAATAACTCATTCCATAATCGGTGATAAAGTTTTGGTTTTTCTAAAATAAGATTGGGTTGCGTAATTAACTTACCTTCTGGCATTAATAATATAGCTTGATCAGCCAATAACATTTTTATATGCAAAGGTAATTTTTGTTCGCTAACGATATTTTCAATAGGCGCAATATCTAATGTATTAAGGCTATTTTTTAATAATGTATTTTTGCCACTTTCATCAGTACCTAGAACAAAATACCAAGGCTTTTGATAAAGCGCATTGGTATGCCCATTTTGATGTTTAATAAATTGCGATTTCCAGTAGTTTAAATAACGGTTTTGATGCTCAATATCATTAAGTACGGGATCGACAATAGCGAGTTCAACATCTAATTTTAGGGCTTCAAGTTTTCTTACACGAAGCCATGTTGCAATGCCAACCCAACTGACAACGACTAAAATAGTGATAACAGTCGCTAGCCAGCGAGCGCTGAGCGATCTTAATGGGTAATCCCCTTTAAATTCATAATTAGCTCCCCACCACCAAATCCAAATGACAAATAGTGCCGGAATTAAGGCAATAAAAAGTAAAAAGAAGGATTTAATTTTTGATTTATCAGCAAAGAAAATTTTTTTTATAAAATCCGTTATTTTCTTTCCAGAAAGAAATGACCAATTCATTATTATTATTCCCTATGAGAAGACGAGTTCTGTTGATGTTCCGCTTTTGATGCTAATTGACTTAATAAATTGGGTTCCCACTCTGATAATGAATATCGAAGTGCATCTTGATAAAGCTGATTAAAATAAACATTTGCGATGGAACTCATCTTTGAGGCTTCAAAAAGTTGTGCTGAGAGTAACTGCAAATAAAACCGCTGGCGGGGTTCTGTTGTGATTGAAATGGCGTTATCAATCATTAATAACGCAGCATTAAGACCTTCTTGTTCAAAGCAGGTCATAATTTCTTGTTGCTCACTTTGGAGCGATAACGAAGAACTCGCTTTATTATTCGTTTTACTTTCTAAACTATTTAGCCATTGGCGAGTTTCTTCTGAAATAAAGGGTGTCATATCAGAGAAATAGAGATGGTTAAGCTGTGGTAATCGAGCTAAAAATAGTGAAAGCTCTTGAGCAATAGCTGACGAAATATGAGTTAGCCCTAATGATTGAGCGGCTTGAGCTGCAATATAGTGACCATCTAACCAGTAAGGCGCTAATGTGAGGCTCTGCTCAATTTGATTGAGTAACGTGAGCGTCGGTTGTGTAAGTTGCGCTTTGTAATCAGTTACTCTATCAATTGCTACTGCCGCTAACGGGGTTTTACCTTGTTTATCGCTTATCGGAAGTGTTTGAATATTGTGCCAAATGGCATATCGGCGTAGGCGATAACCAATAGCATCATTAGATGCTTGTTCACAAAGAATGCTAGCGACTTTTAAGAGTGTTTGTTTCCATTGGCGATCGTCACTTTGATTAATTTCAACGTGATGTTGCTTTGCTTCTGAAGTCACACTTACTGGCGTTTGAGACGGCGTTTTTACTTCATTAATGGGTTCTGCTTTTACACTTTCTTCAACAATAATGGTCGATTCTTGTGCATTTTCTATATGTTGATACGCTTGGCTTAATTCATCCATTTGCGTAGATAAACTAGGCTGACTGGTGTGCCAAAATTGTGCTAAATAGGCGAATTCACCCAAAATATCATCACGTTGTTCAGGCGTGGCTTGTTGGCAAAAACTGCTTTTGACTGATTCAAAACGTTTCAGAATTTGTTGTGCTAAGCGTAGTTTTAAACGCGGATTACTAGGGTAGCTGATATCCCAATAATGTTGCATATAGGCACTGGCAACCGTGGCAGCAATAACGAGTTCTTCAGCAATAGCAGCATGTTGTAGTGTTCTTAAAAAATGCACTAATAGGCGAAAGTCTTTGGTTTGTGTTGCAAATAGCTGTAATGCGCGACGCTGAATATCCTCAATATCTAAAGTGCCATGGCTTAGAGAGCCAAATTTTATCATTTCACTTTCGATATATTCCCAATCAGCGCTATTTTCATCAAGCTGGCTACTTATTTTAGCCTCATCCAAAGGTGCTAAAAGTTGTTCTCGCCATGTACAGAGCGTTTTTGTTGTCATTATTATCACCAATGGCAGGCTGAACGTAGAGGTTTTATCTCTTCGTTAATGCCTGAAATATTGAAGGTTAATTGCTCATCATTCGCTAATTTGATGGTTAATTTAGCGCTTGAAAGTAGTTGCTTGATTTCATCAATGCCGGGGATGCCACGACTTGCTTCAAGCAAATAACCGTCTTCGCGTAGAAACCACTCGCTGCTTAATTGGGTTTTATCCGTTATGAGCAGAACATTTCCTGCTGTTTGTTTTTTCGGTAACGCAATTTGCATACGAGTAATGTTGTCAATACAACTGAGCATTAAAATAGGGCGAGGTGGTTGATATCCCATTGCTGGAATAGTCATAATGACGGGATAAGTCCCTGTGTTATTCGCTGTTACTATAAATCCCGCTGTATAGTTTTCACGTTTCATTTCATGTTCTGCCGCTAAGCGCCAAATATCGCCCATTGCACTGACATCAAAAGTGGATGTTTGCTTATTCTCAACATTAATTTGGTCATAACAGGATAAGCGAATAAGTTGAGATACCTCTTCACGACATTGAGAGAGCGCTTGTTCAGTAAGGCTAACTTCACTTTCTTGTCCTTGTGCAAAGGCATTATTGAGTGAAAAGAAAGCCAGAAAGATGAAATAAATAATCCGTGAATAATTCATTCAAGACATCCATATTTTTTTAATTTATATAGAAGAGAACGCTTTGAAATATTTAAGTTTTCAGCGATTAAATTGAGATCGTCATTACTGCTTTCTTGTTGATAGCGCAGAATTGACGCTTCATAGCGCTCGGTGGCTAAAGTAAGATCGTTTACCTCAGCAAAAGATTGCGGTGATGTTTGTATCGAAGTTAAATTAGATACGGATAATGACCGTAACGTCTGATTAATTTTCTCTTCTTTTTCTTGTTGTAATTGCAATAGATATTGCAGATCAGCAATTTTCTGTTGTGATTGAGAAAACGCCAAAATACTTTTTAATTGATGATGGAAAATATTGCAGTAAATAGAGAAGATCCCTTGTTCATAAACCGTTTCATCGAGATCTTGCCCTAACATAATAATTAACCCACAAGGTTTATTATTTAGATCAGTAAAGGGGATACTAAATAATCCACAATGCACTGGTTGTTTGGCGATAAACTGCTGTAAAGCGCGATCGCTAATATAACTGCCTTGTTTTAGATCATGCCAAAGTACAGATTGTGGTTGTGATAGAAGCTGGATCAACGGGTGATCCGCTTCTGTAATATCGACATCCAAATGTTTTTTCTCTACTTTTTCATTAAGATCAATGCTCCAGCTCTCTAATCTGTTTTCTGATTTATTAATCATCGAAACAATAAGTGCGCTGAATGGGCTGCGAGGCATACTCAGCTCAAGAAATTGGCTGATCAGTGAGTCCACATCTAAACAAGTTAAGAGAGAGAGCGCATTTTTCAGTCTGTACTTCATAGTTCTACATTTACCTCTGCAATAAATTGGTTATCTTGCGTTGATAACCGTATCGTCCTGATATCTTCATTCCGTGCACTGTGTTGCAAGAGAAGGAGTGAAAGCGGAGGGAGTAGTGCGCCATCAATAATGGATTCTAAAATTCTTGCCCCGTTTTCTGCTCGTGAAGCACGTTGCAATATTTCATCTGAAACCGCATCTTCTAGCCTGATTTCTGCATGGAAGCGTTGTGTCAGTAAGTCGGTTAAACGTGTTAGTTTGTGAGTGATAATTTCTTTGAGAATAGCCTGCGTTAACGGTAAGAACGGAATGACTTCCATACGTGCTAAAAGCGCAGGTTTAAAGAAGGTGGTTAATTCAGGGTAGAGCGCATCATGCAATTCATCTGGCTTATCTGCATTAGCCATAATGATGTGATCGCCTAAGTTAGAAGTTAGGAAAAAGGCGACATTTTTACAGTCAATGATACGACCTTCTCCATCAGCTAACTCTCCTTTATCAAAGGCTTGATAAAACAGATTTAAAACATCGGGATGGGCTTTTTCGACTTCATCAAGTAATACCACAGAATAAGGCTTTTTACGGATAGCCTCTGTTAATACTCCTCCTTCGCCATAACCGACATAACCTGGAGGGGAGCCAATTAGGCGAGAAACAGTGTGTTTTTCCTGAAATTCAGACATGTTGATCGTGGTTAAATACTGCGTTCCACCAAACATCAATTGAGCAATTTGAATAACCGTCTCAGTTTTACCCACGCCACTAGGCCCTGCTAATAAGAATGCCCCTAATGGACGACCAGCACGGCGTAGATCGGCACGAGCCGTTAATAAATGCTTATGAAGATGTTTGATTGCGAGTGATTGACCTTTTATGCTCTGTTCAAGATAGGTAGGAAGCTCTGTTACTACTAATAGCGCATCTTGTGATAGTCGATTAAGAGGCACGCCTGTCCATTCAGCAATAACGGCAGCAATTTGTTTTTTATCTACATGAGGCGAGACTAATAAAGAGTGTTGATGTAATTCATTTAACTCTTCATTTAGCGCATTTAATCGGGATTTCAGCTCATCACTGTTATTTTCAACACTTTCACCGTTTGCTTCTTCAGGTGATTTAGTTAATGTTGATAATAAGGTTGAACGTAATTCGATAATCTCACGAACAATCTTTTTCTGTTTTTCCCACGCCTGTTGAAGCACCTCAATTTGTGTTTCAATCTCAATGGACTGGTTTTCTAATATCGCTAAGCGCTCTGAATGATCTTTTAAACCGAGTTGCTGTTCACGGGTTAATACATCACGCTCCATCTTGATTTGATGGCGTTGTGTTTTTAATGCTGATAGCTGTTTAGGCGGCGTTGAAAGATTGATTGCTGCCCTAGCACAAGCGGTATCAAGTACATCAATGGCTTTATCGGGAAGCTGACGACCAGAAAGATAACGCTCACTTAATTGTGCTGATGCGCAGAGCGCTTCATCATCAATAAAAACTTGATGCGCTTTTTCATAGATAGAGCGTAATCCGCGCATAATAATAATCGCTTCATTGGCACTAGGCTCTTTCACTTGAACAAGTTGAAAACGACGTGCTAATGCTGCATCTTTCTCAAAGTATTTTTTGTATTCACTCCAAGTAGTTGCTGCGATGGTACTTAATTCGCCACGGGCTAATGCAGGTTTTAGCAAATTGGAAATATCTAATCCGCCTTGCTGGTTTCCTGCGCCAATCAAGGTATGGGCTTCATCAATAAATAGGATTATAGGCGTCGGTGATTGCGCCACTTCTTGCATAATGCCTTTAAAGCGTTTTTCAAACTCTCCTTTTACAGCGGCACCTGCTTGAAGAGCGCCTAAATCTAATGTTAATAACTCACATTCTTTAAGTTTTTCAGGAATTTCTCCTGCAATAATGCGTAAGGCTAACCCTTCAATTAAGGCACTTTTACCCACACCTGCTTCACCAACAACCACTGGGTTGTTTTTACGACGACGGCAGAGAATATCAATCATTAAATCAATTTCATGATCACGACATAAAACAGGATCTAACTGGTTGTCTCTCGCTTGTTGCGTCATGTTTTGTGTAAAACGTGCAAGTATAGAGTCTGACTGAACATGGCTATTAGATGATTTATTAGCTTCTGTGATTGGCGTTTCTGCTGATGTGAGAGTCCATTCATCAAAGTTAAGTTTGAGTTGCTCTCTATTGATTTGTGAGAGTAATTCAACTGCTGATTTAGGCAAATAACGATGAGGCATTTGCAATAAAGTGAGTAACAAAGCGCCTGAACGTAATGTGTTATGACTAAGTTCTGCTGAAGCTAATAGCCAACTATCTTTAAGCCATTCGACTAACAGTGGAGAAAAATTTGGATAACTTGGAGCCACGCTTGGGTGCTGTGTCGCGTTAATATTTAAAAGCGCGGTTAATTCAGTTGGATTGATATCAACTTTATTAAAAATAGTGCGGATATCCGTTAAGGGTGTTTCCAGCAGTTGTTGTAAAAATTGCTCTACTGTAATTTCAAGTTGCTGGTGGCTTACACAAAACGCAGCCGCATTTTCTAAAGCATGTTTAGCAATAGGGTGAAGTCTATTAACTAATGTTGAGAGATCAATCTGGATCATAAGGGCGTCCTAGCTAAGAAGTGTATTAAGCTGTTCCAAAATATTGAGAGTTTGATGTCTCAATCTAGAAGCATAAACTGTGTAAA
>JAEYFY010000214.1 GCA_023454395.1 Pseudomonadota bacterium | reverse complement strand
ATCTATGGCGATGACAAAGGTATGGGTTTATGAATAAAATATTTAAAACATTAATTACGGCTTTTCTATTGATAACAATGTTTTCACTCATTGTTATGCCAATGAGCGCCGAACAACAATATATATTCGGTATTATCAATATATTGTTGTTATTTGTTGTCGGTTTTAAAAAATCAAAAAAACGATTATTAACAATGGTTTTTATTTCATTGTTGATGTCAACGCGTTATCTCTACTGGCGTGCAACAAATACCTTAAATTTTAATACAACTATCGAGGCTGTTTTAGGTAGTGGTTTATTTATGGCGGAGATTTATTCTTGGATAATATTAGTCCTAGGATATTTCCAAACCTCATGGCCATTAAATAGAAAAATAGCCCCTTTACCTAAAGATGTTTCTCAATGGCCTACTGTTGATATTTATATTCCAACATATAACGAAAGTTTGGATGTTGTACGTGATACCGTCCTCGCTGCACAAGCTATCGATTATCCACAAGATAAAATGAAAGTTTATATATTGGATGATGGTAGTCGTGAAGAATTTAAGCAATTCGCGGGTGATGTTGGTGTAACTTACATTGAACGTGAAGTTCATGATCACGCTAAAGCGGGTAACTTAAATCATGCGATGGGATTAACAGACGGTGAGCTAATCTGCGTTTTTGACTGTGACCACATCTCAACACGTATTTTCTTGCAAGCAACAGTAGGTAGCTTCCTTGAAGATCCAAAATTAGCGTTGATCCAAACACCACACTATTTCTACTCAGCAGACCCATTTGAACGTAATTTAAGTGCGGCTAAAGATGCACCCCATGAAGGCGCACTTTTCTATGGCCCTGTTCAACGTGGTAATGATAACTGGAATGCGACATTCTTCTGTGGTTCATGTGCTGTTATGCGTCGTAGCGCTCTTGAAGAAATCGGAGGGATTGCTGTTGAAACGGTTACCGAAGATGCACACACTGCACTTAAATTACAGCGTTTAGGTTGGAACTCAGCATTTATTGATATTCCTTTAGCCGCAGGCCTTGCAACAGAACGTTTAGCATTACACGTTAACCAACGTATTCGTTGGGCTAGAGGAATGACACAGATATTCCGTGTTGATAATCCAATGTTGGGTCGTGGTTTAACATTCCCTCAGCGTTTATGTTATCTCAATGCCATGCTCCACTTTCAGTACGGTTTGCCTCGTATCATCTTCTTGACTGCACCGTTACTGTTTATGTTATTTAACCTTAATATTATCGCTTCATCCGCAAGCATGATATTTGCCTATGCATTACCACACTTAATCATGTCGGTTTATGTCAACTCGAAAAATATCGGTAAATACCGTTACTCTTTTTGGGGGGAAATTTATGAAACCGTCATGGCATTTAGTTTGGTATTACCTACCTTACTGAGTTTAGTTTCACCAAAATTAGGTAAATTTAACGTAACAGATAAAGGTGACTTGCTTGATAAAAGCTATATGGATTACCTCACTGTACGTCCATTAATTATCACTGCACTTCTTCTTATCACTGGGATTTCATGGGTTGTTGTCCGTTACTTATTAAATGACTTCCAAGGTATTGATCCACTGGTTATTGTTTTAAACCTTACTTGGGCAACTTACAGTTTATTTATCATTCTAGCCTCTATTGCAGTAGGTAAAGAGACGCGACAAATTCGTAAAAATACTCGGATCAACGCATCTTTACCGATTACGTTACATTTTGATGATGGCGCTGAATTAACAACGACCACAGAAGATATTTCAATGGGTGGCGTTCGCATTGCCGTAAATAAAATGTCTGAACTTCGCCAACGTAATGTCACTTCAATCACCCTGAATGTACAACGAGATGAAGTTACCGTTCCTGTTGATATGGTGAGTTTAGAAAGCAATCAACTGCGTCTTGAATTCTTACCTATTGATTTAAATCTTCGTCGTAAATTGGTGCGCATTGTCTTTGGTCGTGCTGATGCATGGATCCATCAAGCTGATTATAAAGACAAGCCATTTAAAGAATTGGCGGGTATTACACGTTGTATTTTTGAACTGTTCTTTGGTCGTCGCCAAAAAGTGAAAGCGCCAGCAACAAGAACGAAAGCAAAAGCTTCACTCTCTGTGCAATCTATTAACGGGGATGACTAAGCATGAAAAAGAAACTGACATTAATGCTAAGCCTGACGGCGATAGCGATCGCAAGTATTCATCTTTCTCAAGCAGATACCGGAATGTTAGAACTAGGAGGGGAGCTTTTACCTGACCCAACTTCTTATACACATTCACAAGTGCAACAAAATGCGAATAACCCGATCCAACTTGAAGATGGCGTATTGTCTGAAGCGCGTAATATTGAAGAGCAATTAACATTAGCACAAATGGGAAGCCCCTCACCTATCGTGTTATCAGGAAGAAAATTACTTTCTGGTGTGGCTTTTAATATGGCGAACGATTTATTTATTGATAAAGCAACATTAACGATGAAGGTGAAAGCATCTCAAGGATTAATTCAATCTGATCAAACACTTCACTTAATGTTAAATGGTCAACCTATGGGATTTCTACCTTTAGAAGAAGGTGGGCAAGAGCATGAATATGTTTTAGAAATTCCTGAAATGATGTTGACGAATGTGAATAACCTCAGCTTTCGTTTAGCCAATCGTGATGCATTGGATGAAAACCAATGTATTCCTCCACTGGCGGAAGGATTAAGCCTGGTTATTTCACCGGATTCATCATTAGATTATCGAGGTCGCTGGATTAATGGCGGGTATAGTCTGGAACGATTGCCCCTACCGTTCTTTGATCCCGACAGAATGACAGCGACCTCGTTACCTATCATATTGTCAGATAAACCTGACCATGCAGAGGTAACAACGGCAGCTATAGCTGCTTCATGGTTTGGCAGTTTTAGCCATGATATTAAGCAAGTTGATTTACCCGTTTTAATGAATCAGTTACCTGAAAGTGATGGTATTTTAGTTGGCTATTCAGGACAGACTATTGCGGGGATTACATTACCTTCAGGAAATAGTGGGCAATTAACTATTGTTGATAACCCGGTCGATCCTGTTTTCAAATTATTACTGATCAGCGGTGATAATGAAAAATCTCTTCGCCAAGCTGTATGGGCGTTAAACAACGGTAAATTGCCACAAAACGATCACTTAGTGGTGCCTTTTCAAACGCTTGCCATGAGCACGGATTACGATGCACCTCGTTGGTTAAATACCAATAAACCGGTTTCGTTAAGTCAAATTGCCAATAATAGTGATGATTTCTCACGCCAAGGTATTAATCATGCACCAAATCAGTTTTCGTTTCGTGTTTCTCCCGATCTCTTTTGGTGGGATGGTGATGCACTGCCTTTAGATTTGAAATATGTTTTTCCTCATTCGGATAAACTAAATAGTCGTCGTTCTTCATTAATTGTCTCTTTGAATAACCAATTCTTAGGTGCATTGTATCCGGCGCGTTCAGAGCCTTTAGGGATGTTAAGACAATGGCTAGGAATGGAGAGCGAACAGCAAAATAGCACGCTCTATTTAAATCCTCGTCAAATTTATAGTCAGAACCAATTACAGTTTTATTTTGATTTACGTGAACCTGATGATTCACCGTGTATTTTAACGGATGGCAGTAGCTTAATTAGCCAAATAGATCCGCAATCAACGCTGCAATTTAAAAATACTTGGCACTACTCAAGAATGCCGAACTTGGCTTATTTTTCAGGAGCGTCATTCCCATTTAGTCGCCGTGCGGATTTTTCACAAACCACTCTACTATTACCTGAAAGTCCAACAATAGAAGAGCTTTATACCTTAGTGAACTTAATGGCGAGATCAGGTTATGCCACAGGCACACCGGTTTCTCATGCTTCAGTTTTTTTAGGTGCTAAAGAGCTTGAGAAAAATAACCTCTCTCAACACGATGTGTTAGCAATTGGCTCATTAAATAGTGAGGGATTTCTACCCGCTCGTTTTTCACAACAAACGTTCTCATTTTTAAATAAAAACGTCGAAATCAAACCTCAATCATTGATTGATAAGGCAAAAGGTTGGATGGCTGGCGATTATTTATCTCAAAGTGGTGATGCTGCAAGTTACTTATCTTCAGTGAAAGATTGGCGTGGCATGATGAGTTTTATCTCTCCTTGGGCAAACGATAGGGTTGTCGTATTAGTTACAGCTAAAGGTAATGACTCGATAAAAACCATTATCAATGACTTAAATTTAGCTCAAATAAATGCCGCTATTAAAGGCGACATCACTCTGATTAGCGGTAAAGACACCGTAAAAAGTTTCCATTTAGGCGAACACTTTTCGCAAGGTGACTTACCTTTCTTACAACAATTCCTTTGGTATAGCTCTAGACACGTATATTTGCTGGGTCTTTTAGCTGTTGGTTTTTGTGCGCTGACGGGGCTCGTGACTTATTACTGGTTACAACGTCGTTCAACTCGTCGTTTACATCAGATATCACAGCATCGTTCAGACAAATAAAGGGGGATATAAGATGAAAAATCACGCACTTAATATCATCGTTAAAGTCATCTATGCAGGTTGCATTCTAGGAGCATCAAGCCAAGTACAAGCAACTGCCGTTGAGGCGAATACAGCTGCAACTGATCCAAATATTGTCAGTTCTCTTATTGAACAAGCTAATTATTGGCACGGTAGAGCGCACGATGAACGAGCAGTAGAAGCTCTGCAAAAAGTACTGATTATGGAAAGCAATAATCAGGATGCGCTGTATTTAATGGCATTCTTTACAGCGCAACAAGGTAATGAAAAACAAGCAGCATATTGGCGAGAAAAACTTGCGCAAATTGCACCGCAAGATCCACGAATTGAAGGATTAAAAAACATCCGATCATCACAATTTAGTGAACAACAATTAGGATATGCCAGAGAGTTAGCCAAAAAAGGGCAACATGAAGAAGCAATAAAAGCGTATCAGCGTTTATTTGTTAGTAGTGAGCCACCTGAAACACTGGCGTTAGAATATTATCAAACCATGGCTGGTGTGCCTGCTATGTTGCCTCAAGCTATTACAGGATTAAAGCAACGTGCTGCATTAATGCCTGATAATAAAGAAACGCAAAAAGCATTAGGATTAACGCTAACTTATAACGAAGAGACGCGTCGTGAAGGTATTACTATTTTAGGTAATATCTCAGGTGATGAATCAGCCAAAAAAGGTATGCGTCAAGCTCTGTTATGGCTGAATGTTCGTCCTGATGATGAAGTGTTATATAAAACCTATTTGCAAGCAAACCCGAACGATAAAGCGGTTGCAGAGCATTTCCAAGGCGCTATTCAAGGTAATGCACGCCAAGCAGGTTATACCGCATTAAATAAAGGTAAATTGAAAGAAGCCGAAGGTTATTTCAAACAAGCTTTAGCGGCAGATAACAATGATGCGCAAGCTTTAGCGGGTTTAGGTTATATCGCATTACGTTCAGGTGATTTAACCACAGGTCAGCGTTTATTAAACCAAGCTGCGCAATCAGGTGGTGAACAAGGCAGTAAATGGAAGCAACAAGCGGAAGATGCGGGTTTTTATGCGCAATTACGTGGCGCACAACAACGTGCTAAACAAGGGAATATTCAACAAGCTCTCGATCAATTAGCACCATTAACGGGAGCTTCCGGTGAAAAAGGCTTATCTGCCAACTTATTACAAGCTGACTTATTACGTAAGCAAGGTAATTTACCTGCAGCTCACCAATTGCTTTCAGGGCTTTATCAGCAAAATAGCCGTAATGAAAAAGTGATTTCTGCTTATTACTATTTATTAGTTCAGGAAGGACAGAATACGAAAGCAGAACAATTACTGGCTCAACAATCAGCCTCTTTGCGTCAAAAACTGACTGCGAATACAGATCCTTCTGAGAAATTACGTCGTGAAGCGCAAAAAGCATTAGAAAATGGTGATCGTGTTCAAGCAAGACAATTATTGACTCAAGCTCAGCGTAAAAACCCGCAAAATAACTGGGTTTACCTTGATTTAGCGCGCCTAATGGCTGCTGATGGTGATAGCGCTGGTGCAAAAAATATCATTTCACAGCTACAAAACCGCAGAACAAGAGACTCTGATTATGTGGTATCTCTGTTTTATGTTGAGCAAAAAGAGTGGGATAAAGTTTTTAACTTACTCAGTAGCCATAATCAACAAACTGAAGCTGAAAAAGCGTTATTACAGCGCGCTCGTTTCCATCGCCAACTTGCGCAAGCAGACCATTATCGTCAGGCAGGAAACCTTGTTGCAATGCGTAATATTTTACGTCCATTAATTAATCAAGTCGCTGATTATCCAAATGATGTGGGTGAATTAGCAGAAAAATTGGTTAACAGTGGATTAAACGATGAAGCGTTACAATTAGTTGAAAGTGATATTGCAAAAGGCACTAAAGGTTCGGTAGGTAACTATGCTGGTCATATCAACGTTCTCAATGAGTTAGGTCATTATACACAGGCATCTAGCTTGATTAATGATCCCGCTTTACAACAAGAAACACCGATTGTTGAGAAAAAGCGTTTAGAAGTTGCCACTAAAGTTGCGCAAGCAGATAGCCTACGTGAAAAAGGCGAAATTAAAGCCGCTTATGACGCGTTAGTGGTTGCTTTAAAAACATCACCGAATGATCCCGATTTATTAATGGCATTAAGTCGTGTTTATTTAGCACAATCAATGCCTGAACAATCAAACAAAATTCTTTCTTATTTAGAAAAAGAGCAAGGAAAAGATAGCAAATTAATCCAAGCTCAAATCGAAGTGGCATTAGCACAAAAAGATGGAAGAAAAGCACAACAGTTATTACAGCAAATTCCTTCATCTTCACAACCGGCTTATTTATTACAAGCTGCGCAAATTGCGCAATTAAATGGTGAGAATCGCAAAGCATTAACGTTACTGCGTAGTGCGCAATGGCAAAACAGTGATAGCACATTAAAAACCTCTGCGGGTCAATTAAACGCATTAGGAGGAAGTGATAATCCTGTTCTTGCGGGTTCTATCTATGAACGTAAAGAGATGGCATCGGTTCAACGTTCTATTCGTGAGCTAGAAGAGAAAGTTTCACCTTGGGTACAAGGTGGGGTGGCTATGCGTCATCGTAATGGTGATAAAGGATTATCTAACGTCACTGAAATTTCAGCACCAATCAGTATTTCGAGTGTGCCTGGTGAAGAGTTCCGTTGGGAATTTAGTGTTAACCCTGTTTCGATGACAAGTGGTTCGGTTTCAGGAGAAAGGGCTAACCGTTTTGGTACGGGTCAGCTTCAACATGCTGAACGCTTTGCTAAAAATAGCGATAACCACGATGAGAAAAACAAAATTAATGCCGATGAAGCCGGTAGTCAACGTGCTTCTGGTGTTGAATTAGGGCTGCGTTTATCAGACAAGAATGTCAGTTTCGATGTTGGCTCCACACCATTAGGTAAAGATACGGCAACGGTTGTTGGTGGCATCACATATTCACCTCAAATTAGCCAAAATGGGCAATTAACACTGACAGCAGAGCGCAGAGCCATAAAAGATAGTCTACTTTCTTATATGGGGCGTACAGATCCAATGACAGGCGAAAGTTGGGGGCGTGTAACACGTAACGGCGCTAAAGTTCAATATGCTTGGGATGATGGAAAAATTGGGGCTTATGCTGGTGGTGGTTTCTATAACTACGAAGGTAAAAGTGTTGCGAGTAATGATGAAGTGAAAGCGTGGATTGGCT
>JAEYFY010000179.1 GCA_023454395.1 Pseudomonadota bacterium | reverse complement strand
TAACAGCAAACCCTCGTACCATTTGCATTGGTGTAAATGATGGTGATCCTAATGCTAAAGATTCTGTTCTATCGATATTTTGATTAGGGAAACCAAAACGTAATAGATAATCAGCAGCATAATCCACACCCATTGCGCGCATTGCACGTACCATCACCACGTTTTTAGACTGACCTAAACCTTGACGTAAACGAATAGGACCAGCATAAGTTGGCGGTGAGTTTTTAGGACGCCAATCTGTTCCCGCACCGGCATCCCAACGGCTAATCGGTAAGTCATTAAGCAGTGTCGATAACGTTAACCCTTTATCTAATGCAGCAGCATATAAGAAAGGTTTAATGTTTGAACCGACTTGGCGTAACGATTGAGAAACCCGGTTAAATTTACTGATCTCAAAATCAAAACCACCAACCAGCGCAATAATCCCTCCATTGATAGGATCTAATGCAACAAATGCAGCATTAACACCCGGAAGTTGCGCAAGTACCCAATTGTTTTCGTTATTTTGGCGTACCCAAATTTGCTCACCAGCATGCACAACGGCATCAACTTTTGTTGGTGTTGCGCCTTGAGAGGTATCAGAAATAAATTTACGCGCCCAACGAACCGCTTTTAAATCTAGCGTAATGTTGTCGCCCGTTTTTAAGATAACTTTGGCTTCTTTCGCATCAGCGGATAACACAACCGCAGGAATTAAAGGACCATAAGTTTGGATCCCTTTTAATTTCTTGTTGATAGCTTCGTTATCCCATGGTGTTTGTCCTTCACGCCACAAAACTTCTTGAGCGCCACGGTAACCATGACGCATGTCGTAGTCGATAACATTGTCACGCAAGGCTTTTTCTGCGGCTAATTGATCTTTACGAACCACCGTAGTGTAAATTTTATAGCCATCTGTATAAGCATTTTCACC
Organism: Pseudomonadota bacterium; assembly: GCA_023454395.1. GTDB lineage: Bacteria > Pseudomonadota > Gammaproteobacteria > Enterobacterales > Enterobacteriaceae > Proteus > Proteus appendicitidis. The sequence continues at coordinate 4,295 of JAEYFY010000179.1, read as the reverse complement.
ATAGCGCTCATACATCTCCATTCTCACCATTTCTGTTAAATAAGGTGCAGAGAAATCAATTTGTGGTGCATGGTATTTAGCAACAATAGGCTCGGCTCTTGCACTTTCATACTGCGCACGAGTGATATAGTTCTCTTCATACATACGCTGTAAAACGACATTACGACGTTTTAAGGCACGATCATAAGAATAGAGTGGGTTAAGTGTCGATGGTGCTTTCGGTAAACCAGCAATGACAGCCATTTCATTTAGGCTAAGATCATGAACACTTTTACCAAAGTAAACATAAGCCGCAGCACCCACACCATAAGCGCGGTTACCTAGATAAATTTTATTTAGATACAGCGCTAAAATTTCATCTTTAGTCAGCTCTTTCTCAATGCGGATCGCCAAGAAGGCTTCTTTTATTTTTCGCATTAATTTCTTTTCAGGTGTTAAAAAGAAATTTCTAGCTAATTGTTGCGTAATGGTACTCGCGCCTTGAGAGGCTTGTCCTGATGTTAATGCCACGACAACAGCACGCGAGATCCCAATAGGGTCAATACCGTGGTGTTCACGAAAACGCGTATCTTCTGTTGCGATAAAAGCATTAATAAGTTGAGGAGGTATCTCCTCCAATGTTAGCGGTAAACGACGTTTTTCGCCGTATTGCGCAATCAACTCTCCGTCTGCACTAAATACCTGCATAGGAGTTTGTAAACGAACATCTTTTAATGTCGCGACATCGGGTAACTGAGGCTCTACATACTTATACATACCGTATATCGAGGCAGCTCCCAAAATTATGCAAGCAAAAACGAAGATGAAAAAATATTTTAAGAACTTCACCTTAAATTTCCCATGTAATGTGAATTGGGCAGTTTATAAACAAACAGTGCGTAGTATAAAGGTAACGCCTCTTCGAAAATAGGCAATTACTCATCAATAGATATGGATATCATTTATGGAAACACACAATTACCAGATTGGTATTGAAATTAACACTCATCATATCAATGCAGTTTTGGTATTTCAGCAGAATAAACAATGGAAGATCAGTGCATTTTGGCAATTCCCTTTACCTCTTAATGACGATTTAAATGACATAAAATTAAGAGAAATCCTAATAAGTTGGCGTAAAAAATTACCCTCAATTAATAATGTTACGCTTTCTCTACCAGATATTTATGAAAACTATCAAATTATCTCACTGCCTCATGCAGTTTCCCTTACATCAGCAGCATGTTATCGGTTAGCGCAACTACGAGCCACATCTTACACACAAAATACGAAAATCCCTGTTAATTTTGATTATCGGCAAAATAAGGGGAAACTCGCTATTCATCTGTGCCATAAAACGATTTTAGATAAGTATATTGATTTGTTTTCTCAAATAAACTTAACAATAACTGCGATTGATACCCCGGCATGCGCACTACGCTATTTAGCAACTTACCTTGATATCTCACCTCAGTACCCACTTTTGTACTGTAAAAACAAAACGCTACTTTGGATATCATCTGATGAAAACATGCCCCATTACGGCACTCTTGCCTATGAAAACCAACAAGAGCAACAAGCCTGTATTTACCAGTTAATAGAAAAATATCATTGGTCATTAAAGCAGTGTTACTTAACAGGTGATAATGAAGACTATTTTAGTCAGTTGATGCCTATTTGGCCCCATCTTTCCCTCGACTTATTTAACACAACGTTAGATAAAAATCTCATTCCACTTGTTGCTTTGGGTTTAGCATTACGCCCTGAAGAGGTGTTATGTATCAAGTAAATTACTTACCTTGGCGCAGCCGTTTATTTAGGCAAAATGCATTGTTATGGCTTTTTCAAACACTATCATTGGTCACGATCACTTTCGTTATTTGTAGCTATTACACCTACCATTTAGCACAAAAACGCTCACTCATAACAGATCAACAACGCCAAACTCAACAACAAGAAGATTTATTGCTAAAACAGCTCGATATACATCAACAACAGAAAAAACAGACACTTTTACGCTATCAACACTATTCACTCTATTATCAAAACTGGTTGCGCTATTTACATTACATTCGCTTCTTTCGAGCTATCGAAACACATCTTCCCTCAACCGGTTGGATTAGCCACTATGGTGAGGCAGATAATCAACGCTCACTCCATCTGACACTTCCCAATACACAATCACTTTCCTTTATTACCAACCTTAAAAATCACCCTGTTTTAGCCTCTTTAGTGTTGAGTTATTTACAACAAAGCAAAACTGATCCGTCTTATACAGAAATACATTTAAATGGAAAATCAGAAGAACAAGCGCGATGGAATGAGGAAAGTGAAGAAGATGAGGGAAACCAATGAAAATAAATGCACAATGGTTGTTACTTATTGCGTTTCTACCCAAGTGGAAACTCACTTTACTGAGCTTAATAATACCTTTTATTACCCTTCTATTTTATTACCTCTTTATCTATACGGACTACCAGCAAGAGATAGCTCAACAACACCTAGAAATAGTACAAAGACTAAAGCGTATTAATCACTATCAGAGCGCGTTAGACACAATGCCATCTATTCATTCACTAATCACACAACAAATAGATTATGACATTCCATTCGATAACCTACCGGTTAGTGAGCAATTACAACGCTTACTGATGACTTACCATTTTATACCGGAGATTTGGGAAAACTCGCCTAACTCTTTATATAAACTCACTTTTACTTTGTCTTACCCACAGTTTTTAACACTCTTGGAATACCTCAATCAAACAAGTTTAGCACTGGTTTCTCTAAATATTATTCCAATAGAAACCCATTTAATTTCAGTACAAATAAGCCTTACAGAGCTAAGTTATCCTAGCGCAATACAGGGTGATATATCATGAAGATAGGAATTTTAATCGTCATATTATGTATGACTACCGCTACTTTGGCTCACACCCGAGATCCCTTCTTTCCTGAGAATATCGATGATGAAAAGATATCATCTACTTTTATTGAAGAGCGAACATCAACTACGGAGCAACCTGAAGAGTTACATCACCAACTTTACCCTTTAAATTATGCTGATGCTGAGAGACTAGGCGAACAACTCAGTAATCACACTATTCCATTACTAAGTCAGCAGGGGCGAGTTATTATTGATAGAGAAGCGAATAGTCTTTCAATCGTTGATAATAGTAAAACACTGTCTGAAATTGAGGATTGGCTAAAATTACGGGACACTCCACAACAACAAGTTCATATCACCGCACATATTGTGAGTAGCAGTCAGGATGCTTTAAATGAATTAGGTACTCAATGGGGATTACAAGCATTAAAAACACAAACCGAAGCTGCATCTACCATACCTAATGCTATTTCAACAACCTCCTCGCTTAATTCGGCGCCATCAACGCCTTCACTTTCTGCATTATCACTCCATCAAAACACCAAAAATCCCCTGCACTATATTGCCTTTAATATTGCCAGAATTAATGGGCGTCTATTAGAGCTTGAATTAAGTGCGTTAGAACAAGAGAAACAGTTATCTATCATTGCAAGTCCACGGCTCACAACCGCTCATGAAAAAACAGCATCCATTAAACAAGGAACGGAGATCCCCTATGTCAGTCGAGATAATGAAATTACACGAGTTCAATTTAAAGAAGCCGTTTTGGGTATGGAAGTAACCCCCATTATTCAGAGAAATAAAAAGATAAGGTTAATACTTAAGATTAGTCAAAACACACCGGGCATTGCACTTGTTCAAGGTGGAAGTGAACATCTGTCTATTGATAAGCAAGAGATCAGCACAGAAGTGACTATTCGAGACGGAGAAACCATTATGTTAGGAGGTATATTTCAGCAAAAGCAACAAGAACACACAGCAAAGATCCCCTTCTTATCCTCTATTCCATTACTAGGCGTACTTTTCAGTCATAAAAGAGATCAACACAGTCGCCATGAATTGGTTATTTTTATTACACCCAAATTAATCTAATTTTTTATGTGATAAATACTTTTATTATAAAATACAAAGCACTACATGTTTTTTACTAGGATTAAACTGAGAGTTATTCATTGTTTTTTCTTATAATCAGTATTTATAGATTTGACGATGAAGGCGATTTAGCTTACAAGGGTTAGCTAATTTGAGTGAACCTGAAACATCACAATAAAAATACGGATACATTTTATGCACTTCCTCTATTCTTGGAGGTAGGGCTTTTTATATGTAATATTGATCGATTGATGACGAAAAAGACAATATTATCAGATGCGGTTTTCCGACTAAATTGTGTTAGAATCTCCGCGTTGCCAACAAAGATAATTACTTT
>JAEYFY010000210.1 GCA_023454395.1 Pseudomonadota bacterium | reverse complement strand
TCTATGGCAACAACTTTAGTTTATTAGTTGTTATGGGATTGTGATTACAATCATATGTTATTTATTAAAAGCAAAAAAAAGCAGAAATACAAAAATAAAAAACAAAAAGAAACAGAAATAAACAATGTCAATCGTAAATTTATTTAATAAATAAATTTAGAATTTATTTCTTTTTTAGAAAAAATCAATCAATGTATAACGTTGCAACAACTTATTTACCATAAATAAATTTAATATTATTTTTTATTTTTATACGGTAGACAATATTAGAAAATTAAATATAAAAATAAAATTCACTTTTATAAATAAGGAATTAGAGAAAAACAATTTTATATTTCTGTAAAACACCCGTAATAATGCTTAAATAAAACACAATCTAATTGAATCGAGCAATGCATTAATTATTTTTATCATCACTGGCTTTTAAAACGCATTTACCATAAAGAAAATCTAATCATTAAATACCAAAGAAAACGATACCCTTTTATCAAAGAATGTAAATTACTTAAGTAATGCAAAAATAATGCTTAAAACACACCCAATTTTCACATTTCATTTTTGTGATAGAGATAACATTTTCTAATCTAGAAATGCCTTTCTAATAAAGAAAATATCGATAATTTGTTTCTCTTTTCAATTTTATGCACTTCATTTACTACAAATTTGCTATCACCCTTTGTCTATTTAGTGCATCAATAGGTCAAACTTTGATTTTGTTTTGTAAATGAGAAAGCTTTCCTATGTTTTTTATTCATATTTTATAAATACTGTTTATATCATTAATCAACTTAGCAATAGACATTAAACCTGCAAAGGGGAAATAATCAGATTTTCACACCTACCCTGAGAATTAAACCGATATTTAACACCAATAATTTTTGTCAAATAACCTTTTTATTAGAAACATTCTGACATACTTATTTCCTCGCATTAATCCCATTTTATGCCTAACTTTATTCATAACGTCAGACACAACATAGGCGACTGACAAAAAGCACAACATAAAATAAGGATATATTAATGAAAATAAAATCACTTATCGCAATCTCATTATTAAGCGCTAGCTTTTCTCTTTTTGCCGCAGAGAGTTCAACATCAACTGCCAATATTCAAACTCAAGGTGTTATTCAGGCTCAAAAAGAGCTGAATGACTATGAGAAAGTCATGATAGAAAAAGTTTGGATAACAACTGACGCTATCGATGAAAAAGGAAATAAAACTACAGCCGATAATCCACAAGTCAGTAACTATTTTGGACTTGCTGAATATTATCCTAATGGCACCTTTATTATGTTTACACCGGAAGGTAAACAGAAAATGCAAGGTGATTGGTCAATGTCCGATGATGGCAAAATACGTACCTTAGTTGCCAAAGATACTGAAGGTAAAACACTATTTACCCGAGATGTAGAAAATATCACGGTTAAAAATGATGAGTATACCTATCGTATTTATCCAAATGCTGATGATCATAATACCTATTTCGATATTATCCATCACGTTAAAAAATAAATTTAGTACGTTGTTTTACCTGCAAATTAATCCCAATCAATAAACAAAAAAGGGTTACTTATTTTTATAAGTAACCCTCGCTTTATTTTATAATCTACTTATCATTTTGCCGAAATAATCGGGTTATTAAAGTATGGTTTGGGATTGCCCTTCAATCCAATAAATCACTTTATGCGCTTCTTCTGGTGTTGGTACTTCCAATTTACTCAACATGCGTTCCATTACTTTAGTTGGCACAGCTTCGTTTCTTGCATTATTTTGCCGCTGCCATTGCGCATAAGGAACTTCAATATAAACCAACTTAATTTTCGCATTATAACGATAAAACAAAGAGATAAGTTGATCTCGCATTTTTCTTGTAATATTAGTGGCATTCCAAACAAAAGGTTTATGCTCTCGTAAATAAATACGGGCTTGTTCTTTTGCTTGCTGTGCTATCCAACCATTAGCATCTCTGTTATCAGGCTTAATATTATGCTGACGACGAAGATCATCTAAACTCACAATCGGAAGATCTGCACAATGTTGGCGAATAAAAGTATCTTTTCCCATACCCGGTAATCCACATAACACCGTAACTTCACTTCCTTTTTCAGGATAAGGCTCATAATTGTAATCCGTACTATTTTCTGTATAAAAATAGTGAAAGCGAGCCTCATCTGAAGGAAATATAGCCCTTCTACGCCAACAATTTAACTCTTCACAATAAAGTGTAAATAACGCAATTTTATCAAAAAGAGCTTGTTTATCTTCACAATCTCGCCCTAAAACATCGGCTTTAGCCAATAATGCCAACAAATAGCAATCTACTCTTAATGATGCAGCAAGCAGTGCTTTTTTAGGATCAGGCTTATCCATCACCCACAACGGTAACCCATGAAAGCGAACTAAAGCCGCAATTTGCTCTCTATCAGCAAAGTTTAAAGGTACTTTTTCATACAGAAAAAGACGCGTTGTTAATTCCCCTTTACGAGCATGACCCGGTGAAACAATACGTCCCTCTTCTTCGCGTGTTGTAGAGCGTTTTTCTACATCATGAAGTAGTGCCGAAATCCATAAAATTTGCTGCTCTCGTTCAGTTAACGCCTGATATTCTGGCAATGATTTAACTGAATTAATTACTCTTTGTGTATGTATCGCCACATCACCTTCTGCATGATGAATAGGATCTTGCTTAACACCCGCCATATCACTAATTTCATCAAACGACTCACAAAGATGTTCCCATGACATTTCAGTGTGTAATTTCTTATGAAGCATCATTGAGACTCCTGTGTTTTTTCCCAAATTAAAGAAGCTCTTCGCCAATTTTTTTTCCAATGAACATCTGTTTTAACATGATCTTTTCTAACATATTTAAAAACACGATGTGAAAAATCATCTAAAGAAAATGACTGTGCATCTCGCGTAACAATGCCTTCCATGGGGCTTGGTTTTTGCGTTAAAACATCATGTGATTGAAAGAAACTTGCCTGTTTAGCTTGAGAAATAATCATATTTTCAAAATCAGTTTTATCCTGACATTTAGGCAGTTTAATTTCTGGCACAGTTGGAAGATCAAACAAAGCAGCATAAAACTGCACTTCTTCCCAACTTAACCATTTATCTTTATAACGAACCGCAAACACATAAAAATATTCTTCTAGGTGTGTATATTCAATAGAGTGAATGGCATATAGATTTTCACCGAAAATATCTAATTCACCTAAATCATTTTTCATCAATTGCCAACGTTGACGTAACTGAGATGTCCACGCTGATTGTGTTGGGGTTGCATGCGAGCGTGCAAAAACACCTATTTTATTTAGGCAGTTATTTTCTCCATCCAGTTTTTCTGTATGGATAAGTTGTTTTATTTGGCAAATATCCTGCCACCATTGCGCATTTATACGATCGTCGTTTGTTGTGCCTGGTGAAAAGGGATAGTGATAGGTTCTATCATATTTTTGTGATTGATTATTCATTATTTAATACTCATTAAGTAACAGAAGTTCTACCAAATTTAAAAAGAAATTCAGTAAGTTAATTTTTCTGTATTGCACTATTCCTTCAGTGCCTTAATGCGTATTACATAATAACAACCTACAATAAAAAGAAGTGAAAAATAAATAGGTGATTATATTAACGTCAAGTTTAGCAGAGTGCTAGATAAATAATCCTGTTTATCACCTATATTACTTTTGACCTATTTTTAAATCAAAAATCGGAGGATGTATGTATAACGATCTTCAGGGACAAGTAGCTGCCGTTACAGGCTCATCTAGAGGAATAGGTGCCGCTGTTGTATCACGATTAATTGCTGAAGGAATGAATGTCGTAATTAACTATCATTCTGATGAAAAAGAAGCACAAAGCCTTGCTGATGATTTAAATAAACTAAATTTAGGAAAAGCGATTATTTTTGGAGGGGATATTAGTGACGAAGAGGTTGCGCATAATTTTATTTATTGTGCTATAAACCACTTTGGCAAGCTCGATCTTCTTATTAATAATGCGGGAATTGAAACACAAACACCTTCTCATGCTGTTAATTTAGCTGATTGGCGTAAAATTATTGATGTAAATTTAACTAGCTACTTTCTTACTGCTCGCTCTGCGCTAAAATATTTTGTAGAAAATAACATTCAAGGCAATATCATTAATATGTCTTCTGTACATGAGATTATCCCTTGGCCAACTTTTGCAAGTTATGCAGCAAGTAAAGGTGGCATAAGAATGTTAACTCAATCTCTTGCTCTTGAATATGCAAGCCTCGGGATTAGAATTAATTCCATAGGCCCTGGAGCAATAAATACGCCTATTAATAAAGAGAAAATGGAAGATGATACGCTACGAGAAGAACTAGAAGATATGATCCCCATGAAATATGCAGCTGAGCCAGAAGTCGTTGCCAATGTCGCGGCTTGGTTAGCCTCTGAACAATCAACCTATATTACAGGGCAGACTATTTTTATTGACGGTGGAATGACGCTTCACACCTCTTTTCAAGGTGGTAAAGGTTAACATTAATTAGCAATAAAATGCCCACTTTTTACAATAGCTAAAAAGTGGGCTATTGACTTTATTTGTTAATTTTAAATAAAAAATATCAATTAAAAGTCATTGATAACAATATTACAACATTGAACCATGTTGAAAAACAATTCTATTTGTTTTCACTCTATAACTTATCGTATAATCGCTTATTTTTTAGTTCCTTTACTTATAACACATTACTAATAAATACAAATAAACACTAGATAAATTGTGATCACATACACTTTTTTGCATCATTAATGCTATTTAAGACAAATAGAAACTGCTTTTTTATCAACAAATAGGTAATCTAGCGGTCTGATTTTGATGACCAAACATGAATAGTTAAAAGGATATTTTATGTTTACTTCACAGCTCATGCTGGTCGGTTATGTGTTGTTGGTAAGTCCTTGTGGAAATGATTCTTGTGATGCAGTTCCTGTT
>JAEYFY010000155.1 GCA_023454395.1 Pseudomonadota bacterium | reverse complement strand
GGGCGTTGTGTAGAAAAAGGAACAAAAGCTCAAATTTTTGAAAATCCACAACATCCTTATACACAGGCATTATTATCAGCAACACCAAGATTGACGCCTGAATTAAGACGAGAGCGTATTAAATTAACGGGAGAATTACCAAGCCCATTAAATCCGCCACCGGGTTGTGCTTTCGCTGCTCGTTGCCGTCGTGCATTTGGTCCATGTAGTCAATTACAGCCAACATTAAAAGCGTATAATGGTCAGCTTATTGCTTGTTTTGCGGTGGAGCAAGATAACGCGATAGTTTAAATAAAATAAATTTATCTAATAAAATAAGAACAATATATTGATTTATATTGTTCTTGTTTTTTTCATTAATAATATTTAATTAATCTTAACTAAATAATCTAATAATGATTTTATAGATATAGAGTATTATATTTATATTGTTTTTTTTAAATATAAACTTCAATAGTATTAAAGAGGGATAATATTTTTCACTAAGAAATATATTGCGCTTGGTATTGTGTTTTAACTTTAAATTAAGAGTTTAATAGCGTTTAATTTTATATGTTCTAGTGTTCTTTAGTGAATTGTATCTTTTCATTAAAATAAAGTAGATTTATTGTAAATAACCTAGAGAAAGTAAGATTTTATTTTTATTTTACTATGTTTATCTTATAACTATACTCAAATAACAATAATTATATATTTATCTACTTTCATTTTAATGGATAGGCGCTTTTTATAACGTTATTTTCTTTATTGAGAGTGATACATAATCACAAAAATACAGTATAATCACTCTGTTCAGACATGTATATTGGAAATAGCAACGATGAAACCTCATCTTAAACATTCATTAACAATAAAACAAATGGCCGCTGTTGCGGGCGTTACGTTGGTGACTATTGCTATTTTTATCAGTATTCAACTTGTTTATTTGATAGATCAACGTCGTGAAGATTATCAAAATCAGCTTTTTAATGCGGGTGTCAGTATCCAGCAACCACTTGCTGATGCATTGTTACGTTCAGATTTGAATGATGCTAAACAACAGATTGTTACACTAAAAGCGACGGGTATTTTGGGTAAAGCGATTGTCATGCAACCCGAAAATGTGCAAGTGATGAATTTAGATTTTGCACCTAAGAAAGAGGTCTCTGAATTCTCAAGTTGGCTTTTTGGTATTCCCGTTGAAGCTGTTATCCCTTTACAGCCATTAGGTATTACTTCAACAGATGATAAGTCCTATAGTGGTCATCTCATTTTACAGGCTGACACAAATCGTTTTTATCGTTTTGCTAGTAATACTGTTGCCTTGATGCTAACAACATATCTGTTGATGGGGCTTATTCTGACGGTTGCTATTAGTTGGTGTATTAATCGTATTGTTGTAAAACCTTTGCGCCAAATCGCCGTCACCCTCAATAAAGATAGCCAAGTTTCAGCGTTATCTTGTCCAAAATCACATTGTGATGATGAGATTGGTTTGCTGGTTAAAGGATATAATCATCAAAAATCTGATCAAAAATTGCCGAAGGTCTGAACCTTCTTACGCCATAATGAGTCTAATCACTATAGTGATTCCATTTCATGTTTCTGTGGTGATAAAGAATGATAATACAAAAAATAGACATCCAACATCTAACATGTCTTTTGGCGCTTATTGTTAAACCTCATAAGTGGTTTAATACCAAGGATTAATACAACAGAGGTTCACATGCAGGGTGTAATGACACGAATTTTATTGGGAAGCGTTATGTTCGGCGCTGTTATTTGCCAAGCTCAAGCGGAAGCTTTACAGCCTGATCCGGCTTGGCAAGAAGGGCGACTAGCAAATGGTTTTCAGTGGCAAATCTTACAAACACCGCAACGCCCAAATGATAGAATACAAATCCGTTTATTAGTCAATACTGGCTCTTTATCAGAAAAAAGCAATGAAACGGGTTTTTCATCCTTGGTGTCCAAACTCAACGTTTTGGAAAATACAGGTTTAACGCCAGAGAAACGCGATAATCTATGGAAAAATGCGTTAGATCCTGACTATCCGTTGCCTCCAATGATCGTTTCATACGATTTTACTGTTTATAATCTAAGTCTACCGAATAACCAGCCTGAGCTGTTAAAGGATGCTTTTGCATTATTAGCAGATATTGCTAAACCAGCACAATATACTGAAGATGCGGTTCGTAACGCAGTTCAATCGCCACTTCCGATTGCAACGTTTCCTCTTAATATTGAAGATCCTATCTGGCGCTCACGTCTTGAAGGCTCTAATTTAAAAGGTCACAATCCGGGCAAACCTGTTAATCAATCTGTAAATACTAAAGAACTGTCAGATTATCAACAACGTTGGTATACCCCAGATATGATGACCCTTTATGTTGCAGGTAATGTTGATAATAGAGTGTTGACTGAAAGTATTAATCAGGCTTTTTCTCCGTTATCAGGAAAGCGTGTAACACCAGTTCCAGTGCCTGTTCTTGCCGATATGAAACCTGAAACGTTATATGTGCAAGAGCCTATGCGTGCAAAAGACCAAATTGCTTTAATTTGGGATTTAGATTGGTCGCCAGTAAAAGACTCTGACACGTTAAATAAATATTGGTTAAGTGATTTAGCTCGTGAAGTCATTTTTGTGCATTTAGGTCGTAGCCTTGAACAACGTAAGGAAAACGACAGTACTCAAGTTAACATTGATTGCCGAGTACAATACCAGCGTGCAAGTTGTTCTTTAAATATTGATACTGCCACAACGCATATTCCTGCATTGGCATCATGGGTGGGAGAAGAATTGGGGCGCTTGCGTAACCAAGGTATCAGCGATGAGTTATACCGAGAGCTACAACAAGAAAAACAACTTCAATTAACTCAGTTGTTTGCGCGTTATGCAAAAACCAGTACGGCTATTTTAATTAATCAGCGTCTGTTATCACAACAAAGCAATATTATTGATATTCCACCTGAACAATATCAGCGTTTACGCCAAGCATTTTTAGCTGGTTTAACAAAAGAGACATTAAATCAGGAGCTTTCAAGAGTTTTATCTGAAGATATTACTTTTGTATTAACGCAAAGTGGTGAAACACCAACGGTAAATTTAGGTGAATTGCGTATTCAATTTGAAAAGCAAGTTCATCCAGAAACGGCAAATACACCTGCATCTGTTGCAACTAATGCGACACCAAATAAAGCCGTTGAAACTCCCGCGGTAGCAACAACACCGGCGAAAAAGCCGTAATAAAATAGAGATAGACTGATATTGAAAATATATCAGCTATAAAATAAACAAAAAGCCAAAAGTGTTATTGATACATTTTTGGCTTTTTGATTTTAAAGGCGTTTAAACGCTTCTTTAACAATGGTTATCAAATCTTCACGGTTATTTTTTTGGGTTGTAAAGCCAGCAATAGCGATTTGTTTTTCAGGTAAATAATAAGCTACCGAACCCCAATAACCAAGATGATAGTAAAGTGTGCCTAGGTCAGTTTCTTCGGCCATTAAACCTAAACGATAATTTTCAGCACCTGTATGTGAACCTTGCCATTTCATCTCTCTTAAGGTTGATGGATGCAAGTAAACTCTATCTTCGAAGAGGTCAGCTGTAAATTTAGCTAACTCAAGGGTTGTCATCACAAGCCCGCCCCCGCCAAAAGCATCCATTGAAGCATCAATATGAGTACCTTCATGTTCACCTGTAAACTGTCTAGCACGCGCTTTAGGATGCTTAGGTTGTAGTTCTAAATCTTCCCACCACGTTTGTGGTAGATCTAAATCTTGAAAATGCAATAAATCACGAACGGCGGTTGCCATATTTTTTCTCATAAACTGAGAAAGAATATCACCTAATAAAATATATCCTGTGTCTGAATAAATGAAACGTTTTCCAGCAGGAATAATGGGAAAGCCTTGTTGAGCATAGTGCGCTATTTGCTCTTCTCGTGTCCATTTATGAGAGGGATCTTTAATCACCTCTTCAAGGTAAGCTTCATTTGCATGATCGAATAACCCACTGCTATGGCTTAATAAATGGCGTAATGTAATAGTTTTAAGATCATACCCTAGCTCTAATAATGTCTGTTGATAATTAGCACTTAAATATTTAGTTATATCATCATCAAGGGATAGAGCATCTTGTTCCCATAAACGTAAAAAAGCGGCTGCGAGAAAGGTTTTTGTATTACTCGCGATTCGAAAAGGTGTATCTACAGTTAATTTTTTCTGGGTACTTTCATCGGCAAATCCGTGCGCCATACCAAAAGGGTATGGAATACCTGCACCTGTAATATAGATAGCACTTGCTGAAGGTAAGGCATTAAAAGCATCAGTCATTGATTGAACCATAGTTACTTCCTTATCTGTCAGGAAAATAAATCAGCAAAAAGGGTGTACTTGGCACCCTTTATTTATATTGCAGAAATTCTTTATTTACTTTTTGTTGCTGCTCGTAATTCTGTTACTGTTTTACCGCCTATTCCCCAGTTATCCGTTTCAACTTCATCAATCACTACAACGGTAGTTGCTGGGTTTTTGCCTAATACATCAACCAAAAGTTGTGTTGCTCCCGCAATGAGTTGTTCTTTTTGCTCTGCGGTTGCACCTTCGCGTGTAATTTTAATATTAACGTATGGCATTGTTTTTCCTTATTACGCTATTTATAGGCGGTTAATGCAGGGAATTAACCATATAGTTTTATCATAAAGTTAAGATGTTGATTGCGTTTCAGACAACTGTTCTTTGCGCATATTTGGGCCATCAGTGGCGATCCACGCGGCACAAAAGAGTGTTAATCGGGCAAAAAAGTAGAAGAAAGCCATTAAACCTATCACTGAACCAAATGCGGCACCTGAAGGCGAGCTTGCGATTTTCGGTAGCATCCATGTCATAACAGATTTCAATATTTCAAAACCAATGGCAGCGATAAGTGTGCCTTTAATAAGCGAAATTCGTTTTGGTTGATGGCGAGGTAAGATCCACAATATCCATAAAAAGAGTAAATAGTTTGCAGTAATGGAAATAGTTAAGCCGATTGTTGTCCATGCTGGTGTTAGCCATTCAATACCGTCTAATCCCAATGTATGAACAATCATTCTTTGGGCTGAACCTGCCACAGAAGTCAGCGTAATAGTGACAATTAACGCAAAAAGTAAGCCAATTAATGCTAAAAAGTCACGAAAGTAGCGAAAATAGATTTTCTCTTGTTCTTCTTTATTTCTTTCCCAAACGGAGCGTGATTGCGCCAAAATAGCTTGACGTAAATTACCTACCCAATTAACACCAGAATAAAGTGCAATTGCTAAACCGGTTAAACCCACGGTGGTACGCTGGCGAACTGCGGTATCAATACTTTGTTGAACTGTGGAAGCAAGCGTTGGATCGTCAATGCTATTTGCGACACCTGTAATTAATTTAGCGAGTAAATCTGGATTTGAGGCTAAAACGAAACCCGCACAAGCAAAGGAAAGCATTAATACAGGAATTAATGATAAGAATGAAAAGTAGGTAATAGCGGCACCAAACTGATTTCCCATTCTGTCAGTAAAACGTTCAGCGGCACGAATAAGATGTGCAATAAAAGGGATGTTAGTAATAAAGTTACTGATTTTTATCCCAATACCGATGGCCTTTTTTCCACCATGTATCCCTTTTTCCAGCCCTTTTTTAAGCGGCTGAGTCAGTTGAGTTTTTTCATTCTCTGTTTTGGGTTGCTGCTCTTCTGACATATATCCTCTTTAATTAGATCTGTCCATTTTTAATAATTGAGTGTCACTACTATAGTTTTCACTCAAAAATATCATAGCTTAATTTCTATTACACACCTTATGCTTATTGTAATTAGCCACTGATTTAGGAGATGTATTTGTTTGTTCTGGCTTAAGTGTAGATGATGCTCTATCAAAAGGCGTAGATAATCTTGTACTTAATAAAGGATAGAAAACCAATACAGCAATTCTGAAATTAAGTTTAGTTTAATAAGAGAATGGCTACTCACTTATTGTTTTATGCTGTATTTCACAGCCAAATAAGGAGTAGACATTAATGACTAATGATAACTACTTTGTCAGTAGATTTAATTCTTCTTCAATTGCTTTTAAATCTGCTTTTTCTTCAGCGAGCTTTCTTTCTTGTTTAGCAATTTTATCTGCATCACCTTTAAGTTGTGCTTCTTTTAATTCTAGCTCCCGCTCTTTAACATCAAGTTGTTTTTCACGTAATTCAAGGCGCGTGTTTTCAACTACTTTTTCAGGTGTGCAATAGCGTTCAACATTTTGTAATGCTCGTTCCAAGCCTTGGATACGATATTGATTACCATGTGCTTTTGCATATTCCATTTGTTTTTGGATATTCTGCTTTTTTATCTCACAGCCATTGGTTGATCTATCGGCATAAGCATTACTTGCGAGTAAGCTTAAGGTTATGGCAGTCAAAAGTAATTTTTTCATCTTTCTATCCTATTTAAACTTAAGTGAAATATAGGTTTATCATAACTGCTGGATATTAAGACACAACGTTTCTTTCGCTTTCAATGAAGAAGTTCGGCTTTTTCTGATACACTGAGTTTAATCACTATTTCTGAGTAAATTAATTACTAAGCTATACTTATTTCTAATGGAAGATAAAGAATGCTGAGCTATCGCCATAGTTTCCATGCTGGCAACCACGCCGATGTTTTAAAACATATTGTTCAAACACTCATCATTGAGTCTTTAAAAGAGAAAGAAAAACCTTTCCTTTATCTTGATACTCATGCTGGCGCTGGACGTTATCAATTAACCAATGCTCATGCGACCCGCACTGGCGAATATTTAGAAGGGATCGCACGCTTATGGCAGCAAGAAGAAGTGCCTGAGCTTATTTTGCCTTACCTTGAAGCGGTTGGAGAATTAAACGCAAGTGGGGAGCTGCGTTATTATCCGGGATCACCTCTATTAGCGGGCAAATTACTAAGAGAACAAGATTCTTTAGTGCTAACAGAATTGCATCCAACGGATTTTCCTTTATTACGTACCGAATTCTCTCGTGATGAGAGAGCCAGAGTTTCTCGTGAAGATGGTTTTGGCCAATTAAAATCTAAGTTGCCTCCGCCAAGCCGTCGTGGGTTCGCATTAATTGATCCACCTTATGAACTCAAACAAGACTATTCTGCCGTTGTTAAAGGTGTTGTTGATGGTCATAAGCGCTTTGCGACAGGCACTTATGCGATTTGGTATCCCGTTGTTCACCGTCAGCAAATCAAACGTATGTTAAAAGAGCTTGAAGCAACAGGGATCCGTAAGATTTTACAAATTGAATTAGCAGTAAAACCCGATAGTGATCAATTAGGGATGACTGCATCAGGCATGATTGTGATTAATCCACCTTGGAAATTAGAATCACAAATGAAATCAATACTCCCTTGGTTACATAAAACCTTAGTTCCTGAGGGGATTGGACATACATTAGTTGAGTGGGTTGTACCAGAATAAGCATCTTTATTATTGTTTTTGCCTATTACTGTAAAAGCTAAAATCTGACGTGCTATGTTTTAAATTTTGTCATAATAGACATCATGATATGAAAGACTTAGCCTGTGAGTTACCTATTTTTCTACAGATAAATGGATCAGAGAAATGACGAGCAAACATTACGATTACATCGCCATCGGTGGCGGTAGTGGCGGTATCGCATCAATTAATAGAGCGGCAATGTATGGTCAAAAATGCGCATTAATTGAAGCGAAAGCATTAGGTGGCACTTGTGTTAACGTGGGTTGTGTACCTAAAAAAGTGATGTGGCATGCAGCGCAAATTGCTGAAGCTATTCATCAATACGGCCCTGATTATGGTTTTGATACCAC
>JAEYFY010000140.1 GCA_023454395.1 Pseudomonadota bacterium | reverse complement strand
CGCAACGCGCCTCTGCATGGTCGCCCTTA
This sequence comes from Pseudomonadota bacterium, assembly GCA_023454395.1. GTDB lineage: Bacteria > Pseudomonadota > Gammaproteobacteria > Enterobacterales > Enterobacteriaceae > Proteus > Proteus appendicitidis. The sequence continues at coordinate 4,438 of JAEYFY010000140.1, read as the reverse complement.
CGTAATCGTATTTTTTTCGTATTATGGATGGCAACGCTATTTTCTAATATTGGTACTTGGATGAATGATGTGGGTGCCGGTTGGTTGATGACAAACCTCAGCCCTGATCCCGTGATGATTGCCGCTATTCAAGCCATGACGACATTACCTGTTTTCTTATTAGCGCTTCCCGCAGGAGCCATTGCTGATATTTTCGATAAACGAAAACTGCTTATTTTCGTCAATATTTTAATGCTCTGTGCGGCAACGTTATTGGCTGTTTTGGTTTATTTCGATGTTATCAGCATTGGCTGGTTATTATTAATTACCTTTGTTTTGGGTTCTGGTGCCGCATTTTTAGGTCCTGCATGGCAAGCCATTGTGCCAAGTATTGTCGAACCTAATGAATTAAAATCAGGCATTGCCTTAAACAGTATGGGAATTAATATCAGCCGTGCGATAGGTCCCGCACTTGCAGGTATTTTGATTTCTCAGGTCGGTCTTTACCTTCCTTTTTTACTTAACGCCTTGAGCTTTATTGCTATTATTCTTGCTGTCTGGTGGTGGGAAGGTGAGAAAAAAGAAGAAGAAAAACTCCCTGCTGAATCTGTTGTGGCAGCAATGATCTCCGGTTTACGTTATGCGCGTTATAGCCCTGCATTGATAAAAACGATTGTAAGAGCAGCCAGCTTTTTTATTTTTGCCAGCGCCTATTGGGCAATGTTACCGCTAGTTGCTCGAGTCTCACTACATGGTGATGCGACACTTTATGGTCTATTAACAACTAGCATTGGTATTGGCGCGGTGGTTGGTGCATTTAGCTTATCAACCTTACGTGAAAAATTTAGCACTAGCACACTTATTGCTTTTGGTACTATGGGCACCGCATTGGTGTTATTTATTTTTGCTAGTGCGACTTCAAAATATCTCGCTATTTTCGCCAGTATGCTTGCAGGATTTAGTTGGATAATCACCCTTTCCACATTAATGGTCTCTGCACAAACAGCATTGCCTAATTGGGTTCGCGCGAGAGGTCTTGCACTCTATTTAACTGTGTTTTCAGGCGCTATGGCGTTAGGCTCTCTTGTTTGGGGACAAATCGCTTCACATACTTCAGTGACGATAGCTTTGCTGTGTGCAACGGTCGGGATTATTTTAGTTTGGTTATGTGTTTTGCGTGTCAAATTAGACCATGACAACATCAACTTACAGCATTCAGAACACTTTATTCTTGATGAGGGGCTTATTGAGATCACAGCAGATAAAGATCCTGTGTTAATTACCGTAAATTATCAAATTGAAGCAATTCACCAAGAACAATTCCTTAGTTTAATGAATCGATTAAAAACGGTTCGTTTAAGAGATGGTGGTTATTCATGGGGATTGTTTATTTCATCTGATGCGATTACAGAAAATAACGCTCAAACTTATATGGAAACGTTTATGGTCGCTTCTTGGGCTGAGCATCTTCGTCAACATGATCGCGCAACAATGGATGATAAACAGTTGCAACAACAACTAGATAAAATAATTAGCGCTAAAAAAGTGACACACTCTTTTTCTGCTTTTTCACCCAAAAAATAATTACATCAATCGCTCATACACTTTATTTATTTTCATTTCGGTCAATAAGGTGTACGGGCGGTTTTATGTTTTTTATCCTTTCATTGCCTCTCACTCTACTTTCTTGTACTCTGCACCGCTTCTTACCTTTGAAATAACAAAAACGTATTTGAGAAAATCATGACAGGACATATTTCTAAAGATCCGCTACATGGCATCACGCTTGAAATGCAAGTAAATGCGCTGGTGGCAAAATATGGTTGGGCTAAATTAGGACAACTTATCAAAATTAACTGCTTTAGAAGTGATCCTAGCGTGAAATCAAGTTTAAAATTTTTGCGCAGAACACCTTGGGCGCGCGCGGAAGTGGAAGCGTTATATCTTGATTCTTTAGAAGCAGATATTGATGATGTGATTGAAGTTATCGACCATCCTGATTGCGATCCGTGGGCAAATAGTCGAAAGAGATAGGTATTTCTTTTTTGCCATAATTTTCTCACTCATCCCTAAACTCTTTCGGTGTCATGCCAAATTCTTTTTTAAAGATAGAGTAAAAATATTGCAGTGATGGATAGCCACACATCACAGATATTTCTTGTATCGCCAGTGTTGTGGTGGCTAATAAATTTTGAGCGCGTTTGAGCTTTTCTTCATAAATAACGGTATGAATTGTTTTGCCAATTTCCTTTTTAAACCGCTGTTCTAAATTAGAACGCGACATATTAACCGCATCTAAAACTTGCTCCGTTTTTATTCCCTTGCAAGCATTGTAATAAATATAATGCATAGCCTGTACAACGGTAGGATCGTTAAATGAATGGAAATCTGTTGAACGGCGCTCAACAATTTTAACCGGTGGCACTAATATTCTTTGCGGTTTATCTGTAACATGCCCTTCCAGCGTTTGATGCAACAACTTCGCAGCTAAATATCCCATTTGTCGTGAGCCTTGCACAACAGAAGATAATGCAATACGAGATAAATAACGCGTCATATCTTCATCATCAATACCAATAATGCTGATCTCTTCAGGCACATTAATATTTAAATTATCGCAAACTTGCAGTAAATGGCGCGCCCTTGCATCTGTTACCGCAATAATACCTGTTTGTGGGGGCAAAGTTTGTATCCAATCGGATAAACGGTTTTGCGCATGTTGCCAATTTTCTTGGGTAATATCCATGCCGTTATAAACAATACCTGGATATTTTTCACTGGTGACTAATTGACGAAATGCATGCTCCCGTTCATTAGACCAATGAGGATGATCTTTTGCTGGCAAGCCATAAAAAGCAAAGTGTTTTAGCCCTTTTTGCTTTAAATGTAAAAAGGCTTGCTGGACTAATTCATAATTATCTGTGGCGATATAAGGTACAGATGGATAATTTTCTTCTTGATGATAAGAACCACCTACACCAATAACCGCTAATGGTAATTGGCTTAAATGTTTTGCAATAATTGGATCATCAAAATCTGCAATAATACCGTCACAAACCCAATGGTTTATATTATCAAGCCGAGTACGAAAATCCTCTTCAATAAATACATCCCAATGGCACTGTGATGCCTGAAGATATTCTCCAACACCTTCAACGACTTGCCGGTCATACACTTTATTAGCATTGAATAACAGCACAATACGAAAGTATTTATCTTTTTTCATTTTACGCTACCTAGTTTTCTCGTTTGGCATTAAACCACAGCTTTAATTTTGTAAGAACTTGCTTTCATTGCTATGTGACTACTATCACACAAGCCAAATTTCGTAATGGCAAAGTAAAAAATAGGAATAACCAATGTTAATTACAACAGGTATTTTGTTTTTAAACCCTATTGCCGAGGAGATTTCTCATGTATCAGAATAACTTTAATAAATTAATTTCTAGGCAAAATACCTATAGCGCAAAATGGTGTAATAGTAACGCCAATGTTATCCCGTTATCTGTTGCAGATATGGATATTCCTGCGCCTGATTTTATTATTAATGAACTTACCCAATTTAATCTTAAAGGCATTTATGGCTATACCGACCTGAGCCATGATTGGAATAATGTTGCTGCCAATTGGTTTAAAACGCAATATCAGTGGGTTGTTGCCCCTGAGACAATTGTCTTTTGCCCTCGTATTATTCAGGCTGTTTCACTTTATATTCAGAACTTTACGCAAATGGGCGATAAAGTGACAACGTTATCTCCCGCTTATCATCCTATTAGTAATGCTGTTTGTGTCAATCAACGTGAACTATTAGAAAGCCCGCTGATTTATCGTGACGGCTATTATGAAATTGATTTTGATGATTTGGAAAATAAGTTTAAACAGTCTGTCTGCTTTATTTTGCTATCACCGCATAATCCAACAGGAACAGTATGGCAAAAAAGTGATTTATTAAAAATAGCGGAACTTGCACAAAAATATCAGGTTTTTATTATTTCTGATGATGTGCATGCCGATTTTGTTTTTGATGACGCAACTTATCACCCTATTTCATCAGTAAATACTTATGTAGAACAACATTCTTTTATTTGTACCTCTCCCGCTAAAACATTCAATTTAGCAGGTCTTGAAGTTGCGAATATAGTTATTGCCAATCCTGAATATCGTGAAAAATTCAAGCAATGCTTAATTGCTGCGGGTATTCATAATCCTGGCTATTTTTCAGTTCCCGCTTTTTTACAAGCTTATACCTTACAAGGCCAACAATGGGTTGGTGAATTAAAAACGTACCTTGCTGATAACCGACGTTGGGTAAAAGAACAATGTGAACGTTACTTTCCTGATTGGGTTATCACTCAAAGTCATGGCACCTACATGCTATGGATCAACTACCAAAAAATGCAGTTATCTGAAGAACAACTAAAACATTGGTTTGTTTCATTAGCTGAAGTGGAAATGAGTT
>JAEYFY010000076.1 GCA_023454395.1 Pseudomonadota bacterium | reverse complement strand
CTATGGCTATGATTAGAATTTCTCAATCACAGTACGACTGATAATTTCATCCTGAACTTCTTTACATAATTCAACGAAGTAAGCACTGTAACCTGCAACACGAACAATCAAATCGCGGTATTTTTCTGGCTCAAGTTGTGCTTTTTTCAGTACTTCATTATCAACATAGCTAAATTGCATCTGGCCGTTACCTAGAATTGAAGCCGTTCTTAATAAGGTAATTAAACCTTGGCGTCCTTCATTGGTATCTAATAAGCCTTTCAGGAATTTGAAGTTATGAACCATACCGATATTCATGGTTTCAACATTCATCTTACTGATTGATTTGATGATCGCCGTTGGACCATGTTTATCAGCGCCTTGTGTTGGGCTGATCCCATCTGATAATGGTTTCCATGCGAAGCGACCATTTGGCGTCGCGGCGGTTAATTCACCAATTGGTGTATTGTTAGAGATAGACAGCGTTCCGTGGCTCAATGTGGAGTAGAGCATTTTGTATTTACGACATTCACGCTCAGTCCATTCCGTAATATCTAGCGCATATTGGTCAACAACATCGTCATCGTTACCAAATTTCGGTGCATTTAAGCAGTCACGTAAAAGCTCGTCGTGGCCTTCAAAGTTAGCTAATAACGCATCACGGATTTGCTCTAAGGTATATTTTCTCTCTTCATAAACTAACTTGCGGATTGCTGCCATTGAGTCAACGTAAGTTGCTAAGCCAGAGAAAATCAAACCTGGACCATGGTTAACCATTGCGCCGCCTGCCGTGACGTCTTTACCTTGTTCCATACAGCCTTCAACCAGCAGAGACATTAATGGCTTCGGTGCTACATCGCGGTGAACACGTTGGCTGATCACAGTACCAATTGCGGATAAACGAACGATATGTGCGACTTGCTCTTTTACAGCGCGGTCGAAATCTTCATAAGTACGCAGGTCGCGTAAATCGCCTGTATCTAAACCTTGATAGCTATCAAACAGCACCATACGACCACGATTTAATACAAACTCAATGGCGATAGGCCATTGGGTGTAACCTGTTGATGTCCACTGATAAATACGACCTGATTTTTGTGGTTCAACACAGCCCATCAAGCAGTAGTCACGCGCATCCTCAAAGTCAAAGCCTTTACGTAGCATCATTTTGATATGAGAATCATCAAAGTGACAGGCAGGGAAGCCCATACCGGCTTTGACTACATCAACAATTTTTTCCATATATTGCTGTGGTGATTGGTTATGAATACGACATGCGAGTGATGGTTGATACACTTTCACAAAACGCACAGCATCCATAATCAGGTAAGTTAAGTCGTTACACGCATCGCCACCAGAACGTTTTTGTCCACCGATAGTTAAGTTGATAAATGGCTGATAACCCGCGAAATATTTCGCACCTAACTCACTCGACATCCACATTAACTCAGCACATTTGATGATAAAGGCTTGTATCATTTCCAGTGCTTGTTCACGCGTTAAACGACCTGATTTGATATCGTTTTCATACATTGGGAAGCAGTATTGGTCTAAACGACCTAAAGAAAGACCCGTTTGGTTCTCTTCAACTTCAAACAGTGATTCAACAGTCCAGATACTTTGCAATGCTTCTTGTAGCGTTTTTGGTGGATTAGCGGGTACATTTTCGTTGACTTGAGCAATCGTCAGTAACTCTTCACGACGTTGTGGATTACTCTCTTTTGATGCTAATTCACGCGCATGTTCTGCAATACGATGTGCGTAAGCAATCACACCTTCACAGCTTTCAATAGACGCTTTGTAGAAGTAGATACGGTCGATATCAGCAGGATTTTCCATGCTTAACTCGGCCAGTTTAGCTTGTGCATCGGCTTTAATACCGTTCATGCCCTTGGTGAAAAGCAGTACGTCATAGCCAGGGCAAGTATCGCCACCACCATTGATTTGGTGATAAGACAGGTCACTGACAAACGTTTCACCACTAAATTCCCACACACCCGCTTCGCGATATTGTGCTTCGCAGATCTCATCTAAAGAACGACCTTCCCAGAATGGAACAATCTCTTCGCGAATGACTTTTTTGTCTTCTTCTGAAATTTGGAATGGATCTTGTGGACGTGTGCTCATGGTATCGAGTTCATCACGAACCCAGCGCCATGCGATATCAGGAGAGAAAGCACCAGCACGCGCTTTTCCACAAGGATGTCCAACAATCAGTTCTTCATCTTGAATTAAGATAGGTGCGGTTTCACATGCACGACGGAAAGCTTTAGCGCGCAGTAAAATGGGCGGTAAACCTGGGTTATTGCGCACAATTTCAGTAAATGCTAATGCTCTATAAATTGATACACTTGGACGTGCTTCTAAATAACGATTACGTAAACGTTGTAAGCGAGGCGTTAAACCTTCCATCACTTTCAATTCACCGGCATCTGCACTTGGAGCAACAAAGTTTGCAGAAGGTGCAGCGTATTGAGGCTGTGAATTCGCACGACCATTATATAAACGTACTTGCAGTGAACTGTGTAAGGTTGACAGATTAGCGCGAGCAGATAACAGCATCTCTGACAGTTCGTTAATGCTGACTCGTGGATCGTTGATATCAACACCCTGTGTCATTGCATCAAACATTGGATAACCATCAATTTCTTTGGTTGCACGTACTTCTGAAAGCTCAGCTAATTTCAACCATACGCTTTCAACAATTTCATAGGCTTGTGCTTGTGTTAAACGACCTTGGTCGATATCACGTTGATAGAATGGATAAAGAGCTTTATCAAATCCCATTGGATTAATGGCATAACTGCCATTTTCCAGATGTAAGACTAATTGCAATAAATAGAATACTTGAACCGCTTCTTTAAAAGTTTCTGCAGGTTTTGCAGGAACTTTACGTAATACAGCGGCACTTTCTAATAACTCAGCTTTACGGTATGGGTTACCTTCCATTGCGGCTAAGTTCTCTGCTTTTGCAGACAAAATTTGAGCAAAATACAGTGCTGCATCACATGCATAAATCGCTGATTTACAGTAATTAGCTTCGTCAATACTGCTACGATTTACAGCACTACCAATGCTTCTAATTCTATCTTCAAGCTGTGCTTTGATGGCTAAGAAACCTTGATTTACCACCAGCATATAATCAGGTGATGCAACGCTATTGTTAATACTTAAGAAACGGTAGATAGAGTCACTACGTACTTCATCTTCAGTGTGAAAAATCGCACCGCGTGGAGTTGATGACTGGCTGCCGATAATCAGTTCATCTTGTGCGATATAGCTTGGAAAATGGCGGATAAACTCATAAAAACGTTGCGCAGGTTTAATCGCTTGAGGAACACCTGCAATGCTGTTGTCTAAGGAATCAAAAATTGTCGCACGCTCTGTACTGATTGAGCTATTACGTGAAACTAAACGTTCTGCCAGCATTTTTACGCGTGGCGTCAAAGAATATTTGGCCATGTGAGGCTCTCCTGATGTTCTTTACTTGACCTAATCGGTATTCATTCGG
>JAEYFY010000001.1 GCA_023454395.1 Pseudomonadota bacterium | reverse complement strand
ACCGTCACACACTCGCAGAGCTAGTTGAAAATAATAGCTCCTTATATAAATTGTTATTAGAAGATGTTTGAGTCTACTATTTCATCAAATCTGATAGCTTGGAGGTCATAATGTCAAAAGATCCTTTTCAGGATAGAGAAGCAGAGAAATACGCCTCTCCAATTGCTAGTCGCGAATATATTTTAGAAGAAATGAAAAAACGCACGGCACCCATGAGCCGTGAAGATTTAGCACAGGCGTTAAAAATTTCTGGTGAAGAAGACTTAGAAGCGTTACGTCGCCGTTTAAGAGCAATGGAACGTGATGGTCAATTAGTTTTTACCCGTCGCCAGTGTTATGCATTACCAGAACGCCTTGATTTGTGGAAAGGTAAGGTAATCGGTCATCGCGATGGTTATGGTTTTTTACGTGCAGAAGGTCAAAAAGATGACCTTTATCTTTCACAAGATGAAATGAAAAAAACGATGCATGGCGATGTGATCCTTGCTCAACCTTTAGGTATGGATAGAAAAGGTCGTCGTGAAGGTCGTGTTGTTCGTGTTATTGAACCACGAAATAACCAAATTGTAGGTCGCTATTTTATTGAATCAGGTATGGGATTTGTTGTACCTGATGATAGCCGTTTAAGCTTTGATATTCTTATTCCTAAAGAAGATATCATGGGCGCACGAATGGGAAATGTGGTTGTCGTTGAAATCACAACAAGACCTACTCGTCGCACTCAGGCAGTAGGACGTATCGTTGAGATCCTAGGCGAAACGATGGGAACAGGTATTGCAGTTGAAATTGCCCTGCGTACTCATGAGATCCCTCATACATGGCCTGAAAAAGTCACCAAAGAAGTTGCTGATTTAAAAGAAGAAGTGCCAGAATCAGCTAAGCAAGGACGTGTTGATTTACGGAACTTACCTTTAATTACCATTGATGGTGAAGATGCGCGAGATTTCGATGACGCCGTTTATTGTCAACGTAAAAAAGGTGGTGGCTGGCGTTTATGGGTCGCAATCGCGGATGTGAGCTATTATGTGCGTCCACAAACAGCATTAGATACAGAAGCGCGTAGCCGAGGAAACTCTGTTTACTTTCCTTCTCAAGTCGTGCCGATGTTGCCAGAAGTTCTGTCTAATGGATTGTGTTCATTAAATCCACAAGTTGACCGCTTATGTATGGTTTGTGAGATGACGGTTTCTGAACAAGGACGCCTTTCTTCTTATAAATTCTATGAAGCGGTGATGAGTTCTCATGCTCGAATGACCTACACCAAAGTGTGGAAAATCATTCAAGGTGATGAAGAACTGCGTGAACACTATAAACCTATCGTTCAAGATATTGAGCATCTATACGAATTGTATCAAGTGCTAGATAAAGCGCGTGAGCAACGTGGTGCGATTGGTTTTGAGTCAGAAGAAGCGAAGTTTATCTTTAATGCAGAGCGTCGTATTGAGCGTATTGAGCCAGTTGTTCGTAATGATGCACATAAATTGATTGAAGAGTGCATGATCCTTGCTAATATCGCAGCCGCTCGCTTTGTTGAGAAAAACGAAGAACCTGCACTTTATCGTATTCATGATAAACCCAAAGAAGAGAGTGTTCTGAATTTACGTTCAGTCTTTAATGAATTAGGGTTAACGCTGCCAGGAGGCTTAACGCCAGAGCCAGCAGATTACGCGCGTGTCATGAAAGAAGTTGAAGACCGTCCTGATCGTGAAATGCTGCAAACCATGATCTTGCGTTCCATGAAACAAGCGATTTACGATCCTGAAAATCGTGGGCACTTTGGTTTAGCACTAAAATCTTACGCGCACTTTACCTCGCCAATTCGTCGTTATCCGGACTTAGCGTTGCATCGCGCTATTAAATATCAAATTGCGAAACAAGAAGGCCACGGTTCACAGCGCTGGACACCAACAGGTGGCTACCATAGTGATATGGACACCATGTTGCAATTAGGTGAGCATTGCTCTTTAACAGAGCGCCGTGCTGATGAAGCAACACGAGATGTCGCTGATTGGCTGAAATGTGACTTTATGCTGGATCAAATCGGTCAACAATTTACAGGTATTATCACTAGCGTAACGGGCTTTGGTTTCTTTGTTCGCTTAAATGATCTGTTTATTGATGGTCTGGTACATGTTTCTACATTAAATAATGATTACTATCAGTATGATAATGTAGGACAACGCTTAATTGGTGAGTCTTCAGGACAAGTCTATCGCCTTGGTGATGAAGTTGAAGTGAAAGTGGAAGCGGTCAGTATGGATGAACGTACTATCGACTTCTCTTTAATTTCAACAACACGCACTGCACGTAATCCGGGTAAAACAGCCCGTGTTCGTGGACTAAAAGGTGAAAAAGACAAGAAAAACGCTAGTTCTAGCAAGTCTCGTCGTCGTGATGCAAGCAAAGATAAAAACTTTGAGCCAGATAGTGCCTTCAAAAAAGGCAAATCATCAGGTCGAGGTAAAGCGAGCAAAGATAACGCTGTAAAAGACCAAGTTGCGAAAGATAAAGCAAGTAGCAAACGTAAGAAAGCATCATCACAAACCAAAAAGATAGAGGCAAAACTTAAAGCTAAACGCGCAGCCAAACGCGATAACGCATAAAGTTTCGTTCTTCTGGTTCTTTTTTAAAAGGCGGAGACTCCGCCTTTTATCTGTTTTGTGCCTTTTATTTTTTAATGAGTAAGCACCGCTATGAGCGAAGAAATTATTTATGGTATTCACGCAGTAACCGCATTACTTGAGCGTGATCCTGCACGTTTTAAAGAAGTTTATGTATTAAAAGGGCGTGAAGATCGCCGTTTAACACCAGTTATCCATGAGTTAGAAGCGCAAGGTATTCTGGTTCAAGTGGCTAATCGCCAATGGTTAGATAGCCAAACAGAGGGTGCTGTTCACCAAGGTATTATTGCTAAAGTAAAACCAGGTCGTCAGTATCAAGAACAAGATTTACCAGACTTGTTAGCTAAAGTGGGTACACCTTTCTTATTAGTGCTAGATGGCGTTACTGATCCCCATAATTTAGGGGCTTGTTTACGTAGTGCCGATGCCGCTGGTGTGCATGCTGTTATCGTTCCGAAAGATCGTTCTGCACAATTAAATGCCACAGCCAAAAAAGTGGCTTGTGGTGCAGCAGAAAGTGTCCCTTTAATTAAAGTGACTAACCTTGCTCGTACATTACGTTTTCTGCAAGAAGAGAATGTTTGGATTGTCGGCACAGCAGGCGAAGCAGACCATACGTTATATCAAAGCAAACTCACCGGTCCAATGGCATTAGTGATGGGCGCTGAAGGTGAAGGTATGCGTCGTTTAACTCGCGAGCATTGTGATGAGCTGATCAGTATCCCTATGGCGGGTACGGTGTCTTCGCTCAACGTTTCTGTAGCAACTGGCGTTTGCTTATTTGAAGCGATGCGCCAGCGTATTATTGTGAAATAATTTCTGGGTTCATTTTATTCTCTATACTCCCTTGAGTTTTATTGGCCGCGGGGGTATAGTTACGCGTCAATTTTTTCAGTCACAACTTAAACAAGTTCCTTGCCTCCATGGGTGGTGACTGACCCTGACAGGAGGCTGATAAATCCGTAAGGAGCAATATCAAATGCGTCATTAC
>JAEYFY010000428.1 GCA_023454395.1 Pseudomonadota bacterium | reverse complement strand
ACCGTCACACACTCGCAGAGCTAGTTGAAAATAATAGCTCCTTATATAAATTGTTATTAGAAGATGTTTGAGTCTACTATTTCATCAAATCTGATAGCTTGGAGGTCATAATGTCAAAAGATCCTTTCCAGGATAGAGAAGCAGAAAAATACGCCTCTCCAATTGCTAGTCGTGAATATATTTTAGAAGAAATGAAAAAGCGCACGGCACCCATGAGCCGTGAAGATTTAGCACAGGCGTTAAAAATTTCAGGTGAAGAAGACTTAGAAGCGTTGCGTCGCCGTTTAAGAGCGATGGAACGTGATGGTCAGTTAGTTTTTACCCGTCGCCAGTGCTACGCATTACCTGAACGCCTTGATTTGTGGAAAGGCAAGGTAATTGGTCACCGCGATGGTTATGGTTTTTTACGTGCAGAAGGTCAAAAAGATGACCTCTATCTTTCACAAGATGAAATGAAAAAAACGATGCATGGCGATGTTATCCTTGCTCAACCTTTAGGTATGGATAGAAAAGGTCGCCGTGAAGGTCGTGTTGTTCGTGTTATTGAACCCCGAAATAACCAAATTGTAGGTCGCTATTTTATTGAGTCAGGTATGGGATTTGTGGTACCTGATGATAGCCGTTTAAGCTTTGATATTCTTATACCTAAAGAAGATATCATGGGTGCACGAATGGGAAATGTGGTTGTTGTTGAAATCACAACAAGACCGACTCGTCGCACTCAAGCCGTAGGTCGTATTGTCGAAATTTTAGGTGAAACCATGGGAACGGGTATTGCGGTAGAAATCGCATTACGTACCCATGAAATTCCTTATACATGGCCTGCAAAAGTCACAAAAGAAGTGGCAGATTTAAAAGAAGAAGTGCCTGAGTCTGCTAAAGAAGGACGTGTTGATTTACGTGACTTACCTTTAATTACGATTGATGGTGAAGATGCGCGAGATTTTGATGACGCCGTTTATTGCCAACGTAAAAAAGGAGGCGGCTGGCGTTTATGGGTTGCGATTGCTGATGTTAGTTATTATGTACGCCCACAAACAGCATTAGATACAGAAGCGCGTAGTCGAGGAAACTCTGTTTATTTCCCTTCTCAAGTCGTGCCGATGTTGCCAGAAGTTCTGTCTAATGGATTGTGTTCATTAAACCCACAAGTTGACCGTTTATGTATGGTCTGTGAGATGACTGTTTCTGAGCAAGGGCGTCTTTCTTCTTATCGATTCTATGAAGCGGTGATGAGTTCTCATGCACGAATGACTTACACCAAAGTGTGGAAAATCATTCAAGGTGATGAAGAACTACGCGAACACTATAAGCCTATCGTTAAAGATATTGAGCATCTGTATGAGTTATACCAAGCTTTAGATAAAGCACGTGAACAACGTGGTGCGATTGGTTTTGAATCAGAAGAAGCGAAGTTTATCTTTAATGCAGAGCGTCGTATTGAGCGTATTGAGCCCGTTGTTCGTAATGATGCACACAAATTGATTGAAGAGTGCATGATCCTTGCTAATATCGCAGCTGCTCGTTTTGTTGAGAAAAACGAAGAACCTGCACTTTATCGTATTCATGATAAACCCAAAGAAGAGAGCGTTCTGAATTTACGTTCAGTCTTTAATGAATTAGGTTTAACGTTGCCAGGAGGCTTAACGCCAGAGCCAGCAGATTATGCACGAGTCATGAAAGAGGTTGAAGACAGACCGGATCGTGAAATGCTACAAACCATGATTTTGCGCTCAATGAAACAGGCAATTTACGATCCTGAAAATCGTGGTCACTTTGGTTTAGCATTAAAATCTTATGCGCACTTTACCTCACCTATTCGTCGCTATCCTGATTTAGCCCTGCATCGTGCAATTAAATATCAGATTGCGAAAGAAGAAGGGCGTGGTTCACAACGTTGGACTCCAACAGGTGGTTACCATAGTGATATGGACACCATGTTGCAATTAGGTGAGCACTGCTCTTTAACCGAGCGCCGTGCTGATGAAGCAACACGAGATGTGGCGGATTGGCTGAAATGTGATTTTATGCTGGATCAGATTGGTCAACAGTTTACGGGTATTATCACTAGCGTAACGGGCTTTGGATTCTTTGTTCGCTTAAATGATCTGTTTATTGATGGTTTGGTGCATGTTTCTACATTAAATAATGATTATTATCAGTATGATAATGTAGGGCAACGCTTAATTGGTGAGTCTTCAGGACAAGTGTATCGTCTTGGCGATGAAGTTGAAGTAAAAGTTGAAGCAGTGAGTATGGATGAACGTACTATCGACTTCTCTTTAATTTCAACAACACGTACCGCGCGTAATCCGGGTAAAACAGCCCGTGTTCGTGGTCTAAAAGGCGAAAAAGACAAGAAAAATGCAAGTTCTAGCAAATCTCGTCGTCGTGATGCAAGCAAAGATAAAAACTTTGAGCCAGATAGTGCTTTCAAAAAAGGCAAATCATCAGGTCGAGGTAATGCGAGCAAAGACAAAGCTGTAAAAGACCAAGTTGCGAAAGATAAAGCAAGTAGCAAACGTAAGAAAGCATCATCACAAACCAAGAAGATAGAGGCAAAACTTAAAGCTAAACGTGCTGCCAAACGCGATAACGCCTAAAGTTTCGTTCTTCTGTTTCTTTTTTAAAAGGCGGAGACTCCGCCTTTTATCTGTTTTGTGCCTTTTATTTTTTAATGAGTAAGTACCGCTATGAGCGAAGAAATTATTTATGGTATTCACGCAGTAACTGCATTACTTGAGCGTGATCCTGCACGTTTTAAAGAAGTTTATGTATTAAAAGGGCGTGAAGATCGCCGTTTAACTCCTGTTATTCATGAATTAGAAGCTCAAGGTATTCTCGTTCAAGTGGCTAATCGCCAATGGCTAGATAGTCAAACAGAGGGGGCTGTTCACCAAGGTATTATTGCTAAAGTAAAACCAGGTCGTCAGTACCAAGAACAAGATTTACCAGACTTATTAGCTAACGTCGGTACACCTTTCTTATTAGTGCTAGATGGCGTTACTGATCCCCATAATTTAGGGGCTTGTTTACGTAGCGCAGATGCAGCCGGCGTGCATGCTGTTATCGTTCCGAAAGATCGTTCCGCGCAATTAAATGCAACAGCCAAAAAAGTGGCTTGTGGTGCAGCAGAAAGTGTTCCTTTAATTAAAGTGACTAACCTTGCTCGGACATTGCGTTTCTTACAAGAAGAGAACGTCTGGATTGTTGGCACAGCAGGTGAAGCAGACCATACTTTATATCAAAGCAAACTCACAGGTCCAATGGCATTAGTGATGGGCGCTGAAGGTGAAGGTATGCGTCGTTTAACACGTGAGCATTGTGATGAGCTAATTAGCATCCCAATGGCAGGCACTGTGTCTTCACTTAACGTTTCTGTAGCAACCGGCGTTTGCCTATTTGAAGCGATGCGCCAGCGTATTATTGTGAAATAACCGCTGAGTTTATTTTATTCTCTATACTCCCTTGAGTTTTATTGGCCACGGGGGTATAGTTACGCGTCAATTTTTTCAGTCACAACTTAAACAAGTTCCTTGCCTCCATGGGTGGTGACTGACCCTGACAGGAGGCTGATAAATCCGTAAGGAGCAATATCAAATGCGTCATTAC
>JAEYFY010000426.1 GCA_023454395.1 Pseudomonadota bacterium | reverse complement strand
CTGAATAATCCCCACCTTCAAAACAGGAAGGGGAAAAAATAGGGCGCTATAAATAGCAGATGCCCGCGAGGATAGCAATTATTCCTTTAATAAGTTTTCTCATGGTGTGAAGGCACGCAAGTAAATGTCCCTTTTTAGTTAAAAAATACTTAACTAATACTTAACTAAAGCCATGAAAATCAATTAACCATTTGAAATAAAAGGTAATTGCTGTCCAATTGTTAAATTGTATTCACTAATATTGATGCGATAACACAAGATTTCAACCCCTGCATCACTTGCATCTTTTAGCAGTGAAGCATAGTTAGGGTCAATCTCTTTAGCAACAGTCACTTCCGTAATCCCAGTATGGGGAACTGCGTAGAATAAGACAGCCCTTAAACCCAATTTTGCGATAGCGGTCAACTCTCGAAGATGTTTCTGACCTCGTTCTGTCTTTGCATCAGGGAAATAGCCCATACCGTTGTCGAGTAAGGTGACTGACTTCACTTCAATATAACAGTCAACTTTATGATTTGATTTAAGTAAAATGTCAA
Organism: Pseudomonadota bacterium; assembly: GCA_023454395.1. Taxonomy (GTDB): domain Bacteria; phylum Pseudomonadota; class Gammaproteobacteria; order Enterobacterales; family Enterobacteriaceae; genus Proteus; species Proteus appendicitidis. The sequence continues at coordinate 8,722 of JAEYFY010000426.1, read as the reverse complement.
TACGACTGTTCTCACTACCGTATTTCACTTCTCGTTTTATCTCGTCATACTCAGATAATTCTGGAATATCACCCGCCTCAATAGCATCAGCTATAATCCCATTCGCTCTTAAGGTATTTACACAAATCCAATCATCGGTTTGAGTTTGAGTTAGTTCCCAACTGTGCGGGTATTTTCTTTTTGCGTTTGAAGAGGTGGAGTACCAAACTGTATCACCGGGCGTCGCACATCCCGTCATTGCTCCTGTGTTGGCGCAATGGAGCGTGAATTCTTCCCCATTTGGGGTGACAACGTCTGCTAAAAAACGCTTATATCGTTTTAGTAAAGTGGCGGATTGTAGCGGTTGCTCAAATTTCATAATGACTCCGATGAAAATACGACCTTTAATAAAGCGCTAATGCTACAATGCCTAGCCAAAAAAGTTAATGAGCCATGGAGCCTGTGTGCATTTATTGCCAATCTTTGATGTAACAAAAAATATCGTTACTGCGTTAAAACAATTCCCACAAGTTTTGCTTCATGCACCCACAGGTGCAGGTAAATCAACGGCGCTTCCCCTCTATTTACTTCAGCAGAACCTTTTTGATGGCAAAATTATTTTATTAGAGCCAAGACGAATTGCTGCCAAAAGTATTGCTTATCGTTTAGCCAATCAACTAAATGAAGAAGTTGGTAATACCGTGGGTTATCGAATGAAAGCGGAAAGCAAAGTTAGCTCAAAAACTCGACTTGAAGTGGTAACAGAAGGGGTATTAAACCGGATGTTACAGCAAGATCCTGAGTTGGCTGGTGTAAGCCTTGTGATTTTAGATGAATTTCATGAACGCAGTTTACAAGCGGATTTAGCGCTGGCGCTATTGCTCGATGTACAGATGGGATTACGTGATGATTTGCGTGTTTTGATTATGTCCGCAACATTGGATAATCAAAAGCTCACGGCATTATTGCCTGATGCACCTATGATCAGCGCCGAAGGTCGTAGTTATCCCGTCGAAAGAGCTTATTTTCCTATCAATCCGCATCAACCCTTTGAACAAGAGATTGCCACCATGGCATTGCGATTGTTGGCGCAAGAAGCTGGCTCTATGTTGATATTCTTGCCGGGTAGTGCCGAAATCGTGCGTGTTGCAGATATTCTAAAAGATAAAGTGGATGACAATGTTTTGTTATTTCCTCTTTATGGTGCGCTTTCATTGGCTGAGCAACAAAAAGCGATTGAACCGACTGAAAAAGGTTATCGGAAAGTCGTTCTTGCGACCAATATCGCAGAAACGAGTCTTACTATTGAAGGAATTCGTTTAGTCCTTGATAGTGCTATTGAAAAACGCGCTCAATTTGATTTGAAAAGTGGTGTCACTAGTTTATTGCGTCAAAGAATTAGTCAATCATCACAAACACAAAGAGCGGGACGAGCAGGGCGTCTTGAGGCAGGCATTTGCTGGCATTTAATAAGCCAAGAACAGGCCGAGCGCGTTGCTTCTCACCAAATACCCGAAATTTTAGCTAGTGATTTATCGTCGTTGTGGCTTTCTGTTTTGCAGTGGGGATGTCGTGACATTAATCAATTGAGTTGGTTGGATACACCAACACCACAAGCATTACATGCCGCTAAAGACTTATTGCATCGTTTAGGTGCGATAGATAAACAAGGTGGATTAACCCCACGAGGTTCACGCATGGCGCAATGGGGTATAGAGCCTCGATTAGCGGCAATTTTGGATTATGCAAGTGAGCAAAGTGATAATCATTTTGCGACGGCTGCACGTTTATGTGCAATTTTAGAAGAGCCACCGCGAGGACAAGAAATTAATCTAGAGTGGATTGCTCAACAAAAAAACACCTTTTGGTTGCGACGTGAAAAACAGCTTTCTCAAAATGGTAAAGGGATGTTCTGCCCTGAATTGTTAGGTTTATTATTAGCCGTTGGATTTCCTGATAGGATTGCTAAAAATCGTGATAATCAAGGACGTTTTCGTTTAGCAAATGGGCAAGGTGCAATGATGGATGACAGGCACTCAATAAGTTATACACCGTGGATCTTAGCGCCATTATTACTACAAAATGCACATTATGCTGATGTGCGCATTTTATTGGCTCTACCTATTGATATTGATGAAATATCAGCTACTTTTCCTGAGCTAATTGAAAATAATACCACGGTTGAATGGGATGAAAAACGGGGTACATTGGTTGCATGGCAACAACGCCAATTAGGGCGATTAACCATAAGCCAGCGCCAATTAGACAAACCCAATAAACAGCAAATGCAACAAGCATTATTAAATTGGCTGAGAGATAACGGTTTAAATGCTTTAGCTCTGAGTGAAGAGACTCAACAGCTTTTTATTCGTTTGGCTTTAGCGAAAAAGTGGTGTCCTGAGGTCTTATTACCTGATTTAGCCGAAGCTGTGTTACTTGAAACTTTAGAAACATGGCTTTTGCCTGAACTTGGAGAAGTTCAGACATTAAAAGCATTACAACAAATTGATATTAATACGATTATTAAAAATCAATTAACATGGCATGAAAATCAGTTGCTTCAAAGCTTATTTCCGACGCATTATTTGGCGCCGACAGGTACAAAAGTGATTATCAATTATGATTTGGTATTGCCACCTGTGATTGCTATTCGTATTCAAGAAGTTTATGGCGAACAACAAAGCCCTATTATTGCGAATGGTCAATTGCCTGTGATCATGGAATTATTGTCACCAGCCCATCGTCCTATCCAAAAAACGCAAGATTTGGCAACATTTTGGGCTGGAAGCTATAAAGAGGTACAAAAAGAGATGAAAGGGCGCTATCCCAAGCATTTATGGCCTGATGATCCAGCAAATACGGCACCGACTCGGCGAGTGAAAAAATATAGCCAATAAATGAATATTCGTTTTACCCCAGATTGATATGCTCTAGTTTTATTCATATTTGAGAGCTTTCTTGTGGGATAACACAGAAAAATAGCGACAATGTTAGGCTTCTTTATCCCGTGATAAAGGGGTTTTAATGAGAGATACAGTTCATGAGTAGAAAGAAAAGACCAGCGAAACAAACCAAAAGAGGTCGTTCTTGGTTTTGGTTATTTGTCAAAATCGCCATTGTGGTTGCGGTTTTAATGGGTATTTATGGTGTTTATTTACATTCTCAAATCAAAGAGCGCCTTGATGGTAATGTTTGGGAATTGCCTGCTGCGGTTTACGGACGTACCGTTAACTTAGAACCGGGTATGAATTATAGCCAAAAAGAGATGGTGAGCTTACTTGAGGGTATGCAATACCGCAATGTTAACAAAATCACTCGTCCTGGCGAATTTGTGGTAAGAGGCAACGCAATTGAAATGTTGCGCAGACCTTTCGATTTCCCTGATGGTCGTGAAGAACAAATTTTAGCTAAATTGTCCTTTGAGCAGAATTCACTGGTTAGTATTACTAACATGGATAATCAGCGGCAGTTTGGTTTTTTCCGTCTTGATCCTAAGTTAATTACCATGATGCAATCTGCAAATGGTGAGCAACGTTTATTCTTAGCAAGAGATAAATTCCCACAATTATTAGTGGATACATTAATTGCTACAGAAGATCGCCGTTTCTATGAGCACGACGGTATTAGCTTTTATTCAATTGGGCGGGCGGTATTAGCAAACTTTACTGCGGGTAAAGCAGTTCAAGGCGGGAGTACCTTAACGCAACAGTTAGTGAAAAACCTATTTTTGACTAACGAAAGAACGTTAAAAAGAAAGCTTAATGAAGCCTATATGGCAATCATTATGGATGCGAGTTATAGCAAAGATCGTATTTTAGAGCTGTATCTTAATGAGGTTTTTTTAGGGCAAAGTGGTGATGAACAAATTCGGGGCTTCCCTTTAGCTAGCCTCTATTATTTTGGTCGTCCCGTTGATGAATTAAGCCTTGATCAGCAAGCGCTTTTAGTCGGTATGGTTAAAGGTGCATCAGCTTATAACCCATGGCGTAACCCTAAAGCTGCGTTAGAGCGTCGTAATGTCGTATTAAAACTGCTGCAAACCCAAGAGATAATCGACCAAGAGCTTTACAATGTGCTTAGTGCGCGTCCTTTAGGTGTGAAGCCCCGCAGTGAAGCGTTAACGCCTCAACCTGCGTTTATGCAATTGGTTCGCCAAGAGTTACAAACAACTCTAGGCGATAAAGTGAAAGATTTATCGGGTACGAAAATTTTCACCACATTAGATCCGGTTTCGCAAGATGCGGCTGAAAAAGCTGTTGAAGTGGGTGTTGCGGATATACGTAAAGTTCGCAAAATTGACGATCTAGAAGGGGCGATGGTTGTTGTAGATCGCTTAAGTGGTGAAGTGAGAGCATTAGTCGGTGGTTCTCAGCCACAATATGCGGGCTTTAACCGTGCATTATCGGCTCGTCGTTCTATCGGCTCTTTGGCAAAACCAGCCACATATTTAACGGCATTAAGTGAGCCTGATCGTTTTCGTTTAAATACTTGGCTTGCGGACGAACCTATTTCAGTGCCTATTCCGGGAGGCAAACCTTGGCAACCACGTAACTACGATCGCGGTTATAAAGGCAAATTAATGCTGGTGGATGCATTAGCAACATCACGTAATGTTCCTACCGTTAATCTTGGTTTAGAAGTCGGGTTAGATCGAGTCATCCAAACTTGGATTAACTTAGGCGCCCCAGCGGAAAACCTAGAAAAAGTACCAGCGATGCTATTAGGCGCATTAAACTTAACACCAATGGAAGTGGCTCAAACCTTCCAAACAATTGGTAGTTTAGGTAATCGTGCAAAACTATCATCATTGCGTTCTGTTATTGCCCAAGATGGTACGGTGCTTTATCAAAGCTATCCTCAAGCGGAGACCACAGTTTCACCTCAAGCGGCTTATATGACGCTATTTGGTATGCAACAAGTGGTGAATTCAGGAACAGCATGGCGTGTATTAAAACCGAAATTTGGTAATTACAACCTTGCAGGTAAAACAGGTACGACAAACGATCTCCGCGATAGTTGGTTTGCGGGGATTGATGGCAAGGAAGTGACGATTTCATGGATGGGACGTGATAATAATGGCCCAACGAACTTAACCGGTTCAACAGGGGCATTGTTGCTGTATCGTAACTATTTAGAAAATCAGGCACCGCTGAAATTAAACCCGCCAGCACCAGACGATATCGCTGAAATATCAGTAGATGCACAAGGTAACTTTGCTTGTTATGGCGGTGGTGTTCGGACTCTACCTGTATGGACATCAAATCCAGATGGATTGTGTACACCGATTCAGCAAGATACTGATGAAAGTGGCGCACCAAAGTGGTTACAAGATCTGTTTTCTGAATAAGTGAGCACGTCAGTTAGATAAAATAAACGGCACGTAAGTGCCGTTTATTTTTTTGTTTTTATAGCGTAGTTATTTTGAGTAAGTTTATTCTTCTTGCTACATAAGCTAAGACTAATTCTCTTTGTTCTTTGGGCATATGACTTTCATTATATGTATCAATAATGAGTTGGTGACTGTTTATAATATCGCCTAGCCATTTTTGAGCAAGTTTAAGGTTAATATCAATATTTTCCGCCAGTAGAATGAAATCAAACCCAATATACTCACCATATTTTGAATTTAATCCTGGGGCTGTGTCTGTATCGTTTTCTTCTAATGCAAGTAATGGGAGTGCAAGATATTCTGTAAATGCCGATGGATAAGGGACTACACTGACAAAATCATAAACTGGCGCTAGTGATGGAGGCGCGTTATCAGGTAAAATGATACCCATATTTCTTAAGTGATAATCATTGTTTCCTAAAACATAGGCATAAACGATACGCAGAAAAATATCTCGTTTATTTTTAAGACTATTATCTATATTAGTAATTAAATATTTTGCAGCAGATTCATAGCTAACAGCCTTTTTCCCCTCAGAAAGCCCATATTTATCATTTATCCCCATCGCACCATCTAATTGTTCTTGATGTAACCGAACTGCATCAGAACCAATACGATCATATCGCTTAATAACAAAAGCAAATTCTTCTGGCTTTCCATCTTCTTGTTTAAAACGAAAAAGACCAAATGGTGGAATATCAAATTTTAGCCGTTGCATTACCATCATGGTCGCATGTTCATTTTCAGCGAGATAAGGATATTCTTCAGGTGAAGGTTTGAGGATATAAGTACCGTTATTATTAACGACTTGTAGAATGTTATCTTTTACACATAGTGAGAGTTTTGGCTGATAACCTGAAATACTCATCCCTTTTTGTTGTTCAGGTAATTCTTGAATGAATTGACTACGTGTAAAGGGTAAATTCAGGATTATGTCTATATTGTTAAAAAGAGATTTTATCCCGAGTAGAGAATAGCCTGAATCTAATTCTGATTTTTTTAGTTCTTTTAGATTTATTAAACAATTGTTTATATTCATAAGGTTATCTCTCTAAGAACAACCGCCCCTAGTAAGTCATTACCATTGTTCATCAATAGACCAAACAAATCTTTATCATCAATTTTCTGAATTTCAGAGTAACGTTTACGTAACCATCCTTCTGGTGCTAATCCTTTGAAAAAAGGATGTAATTCTTCACACCAATAATGCTCTGTTCTAACCGGCATACTTAAAGATATTGCTCTGCCCTTGTAGTTATCATAATAGTGAAAAATAAACCCATTTTCTTCTTCACTTAAAACACCAGCAGGCTGGTCATAAAGCCAAACTTCTATTTTTCGAGGCATAATTTAAATCCAAGTTCTTTCAATAAAGAATGAAGATTGATCGTTTTTGCCATTAACGGCTTGGCAACTATTCGTTTAAAAGTGGCTATAGATACATCAATTTGCATAGCCATTTCTTCATAGGCAATATCCTGTTTTTTTAGCTCTAATTTGATGATTTTTTTAAGTTCATACTCTTCTAGTGCAAATAGATTAAGTGATTTTTCAGGATTGCATATCTTATTGAAATAACGATAGTTATTTAATTTTTGCTTAGAGTTTAATTCTAAGAATAGCCTTGCTTTTTCTTCAGCCGATAAATCATCGATTGTCTTCAAAATTTTATTAAGGCTCATTTTTGATACTTTTTCCTATTTTGATTGTGACGAGAGCATATATTTTCTCTAAAAAAACAAATGAAGTATCAAATATGATACTTTAAGTCGTGTTTTAAAGTCACTATGACAACAAATGATTAAATTTAACACAATAGTATCAAATATGACACTTTGCTTTGTGCTTTAAAGTCATTATGGCAACAATGGGTTGAATTTAATTCAAAGATATCAAAAATGATACTTCTATTGATATTGGATAGAAAAAAGAAATAAAAAGCCAGTCAGTTCACAATTGTGAACTGACTGGCTTTTATAAAGGGATATTTAAACTAGCCTTTCATTTTTCCAAAAGCATATTCTGCTGCATCAATAGTGCGTTGAATATCTTCTTTGGTATGAGCGATAGACATAAAGCCCGCTTCAAATGCAGAAGGTGCAAGGTAGACGCGTTTTTCTAACATTAAGTGGAAGAATTGCTTAAAGCGCTCAACATCACAATTCATCACATCTTGATAGCAAGTCACTTCTTTTGCATCTGTAAAGAACAGACCAAACATACCACCAACATGGTTGATAACCATTGGAATACCAGCTTGTTGTGCTTTTTCAAGTAAACCATCGGCTAGCATTGTGGTTAGTTCATCTAATGTTTGATGAACACCCGGTTGTGAGACTTCGTGTAAACAGGCTAGACCTGCAGCCATTGCAATAGGGTTACCCGATAAAGTACCAGCTTGATAAACTGGGCCAATTGGCGCGAGCTTAGACATCACTTCCATATGTCCACCAAATGCACCTACAGGCATACCGCCCCCGATGATTTTACCTAAGCACGTTAAGTCAGGATCAACATCGTAATAAGCTTGTGCGCCGCCTAGTGCCACGCGAAAGCCGGTCATCACTTCATCAATAATGAGTAAAGCACCAAATTCATCACATAAGGCACGTAAGCCCGGTAAGAAGTCCGCTTTTGGTGGAACGCAGTTCATATTGCCTGCTACAGGTTCAACAATGATACAAGCAACTTCATCTGGATAGTTTTCAAATGCTTGGCGTACAGAGTTTAAATCGTTGTAAGTACAAGTTAAGGTGTGTTTGACAAAATCAGCCGGTACGCCCGGTGAATTTGGTTGTCCCATAGTTAATGCACCAGAGCCTGCTTTTACTAATAGGCAGTCCGCATGACCGTGATAACACCCTTCAAATTTAATAATTTTGTCACGACCCGTATAACCACGAGCAAGGCGGATAGCGCTCATTGTGGCTTCTGTGCCTGAGTTCACCATACGAACCATATCCATTGATGGCACTAATTCTGTCACTAGGTTTGCCATTTCAACTTCAGCGGCTGTTGGTGCGCCAAAACTTAGACCTTTTTGTACAGCATCAGTGACTGCATGACGAATGGAAGGGTGATTGTGACCTAAAACCATCGGTCCCCAGGAGCCGACATAATCAAGGTAAGCTCGTCCATCAACATCATAAATATACGCACCATTAGCACGTTCAATAAAAAGAGGGGTTCCACCTACACCGTTAAATGCTCTAACAGGTGAGTTGACGCCGCCGGGGATCACTTGTTGTGCGAGATTATAAAGCGTTTCAGACTTGCTCATGTCAGACTCCTAATGATGGGTGAGCGTAAGATTAAGGCGTATTCTAAAGCACCGCGCAGATGAAGCCAAATACA
>JAEYFY010000416.1 GCA_023454395.1 Pseudomonadota bacterium | reverse complement strand
ACTTCAACACCATTTAAATAGTCTTTAGCAAGGCTAACTGGTGCAGTTAATTTATCTTTCAGATAGTCAACAACTGGTTTTAAAGAGAACTCTTCGTTGTACTCACCTTCAGTAGGACGACCTAAGTGAGAAGTTACCATCACTTTAGCGCCTTGTTTTAACGCGGCTTCAATTGTTGGTAAAGAAGCACGGATACGTGCATCTGAAGTTACTTTACCATCTTTAACTGGAACGTTCAGGTCAGCACGGATAAGAACTCGTTTACCCGCTAGGTCTAAATCGGTCATCTTAATTACAGACATGATGAATCCTCTCATTGATTCTCTAAAATTTAGTAATCTTCTGTTCAGTGCCTTGTATTATTACGCGACACCGTCATTAAAACATGATTATTTAAAACCAGTTGCAGCCATTGCTAACGTTGTATCAAGCATTCGGTTAGCAAAGCCCCATTCATTATCACACCAGACTAAAGTCTTGATCAGGTGTTGCCCACTGACTCTTGTTTGTGTGCCATCTACGATTGCACTATGAGGATCGTGGTTAAAATCAGTTGAGACTAATGGCAATTCTGTGTAATCCACTATACCACGAAATGCGCCAGTTGCTGATTTTTGAATTAACCGATTGACATCTAACACATTTACAGCAGTTTTTACAGTGACACTTAAATCAATTGCCGTCACATTAATTGTAGGAACTCGTACAGAAATTGCCTCAAAATGATCCCTAAATTTCGGGAAGATCCGCGTAATTCCTGCCGCCAGTTTTGTATCAACAGGAATAATAGATTGTCCTGCTGCACGAGTACGACGTAAATCCTTATGGTATGCATCAATCACAGGTTGATCGTTCATGGCTGCATGGATTGTTGTTACTGTTCCTGACTCTATATTAAACGCGTCATCCATCATTTTAATGATGGGAATAATGCAATTTGTTGTACAAGATGCGTTTGAAACAATTCGGTGCTCTTTTTTAAGTTCGTGTTGATTCACACCAAAAACGACTGTTGCATCTAAATCTGTTGTACCGGGATGAGAAAAAAGCACTTTCTTTGCGCCTTGTGCAATATGCGCTTCGCCATCAGCTCGTGAGCCATATGCACCACTACAATCAAGTACGACATCAATACCAAGTTCACCCCAAGGTAAATCGGTAATATCAGCGTGATGAAATAAGCGAATAGTATCATCACCCACTTGCAATAAATCGTTATTAATTCGTACATCCCAAGCAAAACGTCCATGGCTGGAGTCATACTTGAGAAGATGCCCAATACCTTGTGCATCAGCCAATTCATTTACTGCAACAACCGTTATTTCAGCTCGTTTACCTGATTCATAAAGCGCTCTTAACACATTACGCCCTATACGACCAAAACCGTTAATAGCGACTCTGATTGTCATGTGACTTCCTTGATAACTCGTGATTTGCAACCGCTTAGAATAATAGAGCAACATACTAATCAATAACGATAAATCAAGTAAATCTAGAAATTGTGCAGTCACCGACATTTTAGAATTAACTGAAACGGTTCAGCTTACTGATAATCAGATTACGAGAAATGAGAGAAGATCGCAATAGTAAACAAAGATGGAAGGATAAAAAAAGAGCACATCTGAGAAATTCTTCCCAAAAATGTGCTCTTGTTAACATTTATTGATTATTTAAGTAAAGATTTTGCCTGTGTAACCACATTTTCGACAGTAAAACCAAACTCTTCAAATAACTCGTTTGCAGGTGCAGATTCACCGAAGCTACGCATACCTACAATCGCACCATCTAAACCAACATACTTGAACCAGTAGTCAGCAATACCAGCTTCGATAGCAACACGCGCTTTCACTGATGTTGGTAATACTGCTTCACGGTAATCTGCATCTTGTTTATCAAATGCATCTGTTGCTGGCATAGAAACAACACGTACTTTACGACCTTCAGCTGTCAGTTGTTCATAAGCGCTAACCGCTAATTCAACTTCAGAACCTGTCGCAATAAAGATTAATTCTGGAGTACCCGCACAATCTTTCAGGATGTAACCACCCTTCTCGATATTTGCCAGTTGCTCTGGAGTACGTGGTTGTTGTGCAAGATTTTGACGAGAGAAGATCAGCGCTGTTGGACCATCTTTACGATCAATTGCATATTTCCATGCAACAGCGGATTCAACTTGGTCACATGGACGCCATGTGCTCACGTTTGGAGTAACACGCAGGCTTGCCATTTGCTCAACAGGTTGGTGAGTTGGACCATCTTCACCCAGACCGATAGAGTCATGAGTATAAACAAAGATACTGCGGATCTTCATCAGTGCAGCCATACGTACAGCATTACGTGCATATTCCATAAACATCAGGAAGGTAGCGCCGTAAGGAACAAAACCGCCATGTAATGCAATACCGTTCATGATTGCAGACATACCGAATTCACGCACACCATAATGGATGTAGTTACCCGCTTCGTCTTCATTCAGCGCTTTAGAACCAGACCACATAGTCAAGTTACTTGGTGCTAAGTCCGCAGAACCGCCCATGAATTCTGGTAATACTTTACCGAATGCTTCTAATGCATTTTGAGACGCTTTACGGCTTGCAATGCTTGAAGGGTTTTGTTGCAGATTTTCAATAAATGCTTTGGAATCTTTTTCCCAGTTTGCTGGTAATTCACCAGAAACACGACGTTTGAATTCAGCCGCTAATTCAGGGAATTGTGCTGCGTATGCAGCAAATTTAGCATCCCATGACGCTTCTTTTGCTTTACCCGCTTCTTTCGCATCCCACTCTTTATAAATTTCTTGTGGAATTTCGAATGGACCGTATTCCCAGCCTAACGCTTTACGTGTTTCAGCGATTTCTGCATCACCTAATGGAGAACCGTGAGAATCCGCAGTACCTGCTTTATGAGGAGAACCAAAACCGATAGTGGTTTTACAAATCAGCAGTGAAGGTTTGTCAGTGATCTGTTTTGCTGCTTCAATTGCGGCTTTAATGCTTGCTGCATCGTGACCATCAATGCCACTAATTACATGCCAGCCATAAGCGTCGAAACGTTCTGCGGTATTATCAGTAAACCAACCATGCACTTTACCATCAATAGAGATGCCATTGTCATCGTAGAATGCAATCAGTTTACCTAACTGTAATGTTCCCGCTAAAGAACACGCTTCGTGAGAGATACCTTCCATCATACAACCATCACCCATAAAGGCGTAGGTGTAGTGATCAACAATATCATGACCAGGACGGTTAAATTGAGCGGCTAATGTGCGTTCTGCAATAGCAAAACCCACTGCGTTTGCAATACCTTGACCTAAAGGACCCGTTGTTGTTTCAACACCTGGGGTGTAACCATATTCTGGGTGACCCGGTGTTTTAGAATGCAATTGACGGAAGTTTTTCAGATCATCTAAAGAAACTTCATAACCAGACAGGTGCAGTAAGCTGTAAATCAGCATCGAAGCATGACCATTAGATAAAACGAAACGGTCACGATCAGCCCAGTTAGGGTTAGTTGGGTTATGATTTAAAAAATCACGCCATAATACTTCTGCAATATCAGCCATACCCATAGGGGCGCCGGGGTGTCCTGATTTCGCTTTTTGCACAGCATCCATACTTAAAAAACGGATCGCATTAGCAAGGGTTTTACGAGTGGTCATTTTCTACTCCAAGTCGGATAAAAAGCATCTAGATAGCTGATTCTCTCAATGC
>JAEYFY010000395.1 GCA_023454395.1 Pseudomonadota bacterium | reverse complement strand
TACGTTAGCAGATAGTGGTATTGGTGAAACATCCTATTGGCTGGATAGCGGGAGTGTATTAGGTAAATGAATATGATGGATGAAAAACAGTTAACAGCCAAATGGGATGCCATTTATCAAGGCGCAGATAAAGCCATTGATTGGATAACGGCCGTAAGAGGTAATGCACCGCGTTTAAATACCGAAGCCGATAGCCTTATCTATCGTCTGCGCCGTAGCCGTAATATGGCAAAAAATCTCAGTTTAGCGACACAGCGACCAATGTCTGTCGGCTTTTTTGGGCTATCACAGGCAGGAAAATCGTACCTGATTTCAGCACTTGCCGCAGGGCAAGAAGGTCGATTAAGAACAAACATGTCAGGCAAAACCCTCGATTTTATCGACCATATCAACCCACCGGGTGGCGGTAAAGAAGCCACGGGCTTAGTGACTCGCTTTAGTCGCAATGCCACAAAAGGTACGCAAGAGTTTCCTGTTGAACTGCATCTTTTTAGCGAAATTGAGATTGTTAAAATTCTCGCCAATGCTTACCTGTATGACTTTAATCAGGAAAAAATTGAATTTGAGTTAGATGACGAGAAAATTTCTCGTTTAATCAATTCATTAAGCACACAACGCAGTGCAACACCTGTTGCGGGTATTACTCATGATGATGTTGTTTCATTATGGGATTATCTGCAACGCCATGCGGAAAAAAGCCAGAAAAAACTGGCGACAACCTATTGGCCTAAAGCGATTGAATTAGCGCCTTATCTCAGCATTGCGCAACGCGCTAAACTTTTTTCTGTTTTATGGGGTGATATTGCAGAGCTGACATCCGCTTATCAGCGTTTTAGTAGCACACTCGCTTCTTTAGGTAATGCATCTCTTGTTTTGGCTCCGCTCTCTTCTTTAGTCAAAGAACAAGACGGCGTGTTAGTACAAGAAGACAGTATTATGAACGTGGATATGTTAGAGCGTCTTAATACTGCCAATGATAGCCAGATCAGCATTTGTCCTGTTCATGGCGATCGTATTGACGCCCCTGTTACCCTTTCGTTAGCAGAATTAACTGCGCTGACGGTCGAATTAGTCGTCCCGTTATTAGATGCGCCAAGTAAAGCCCTGTTTGAACACGTTGAACTGCTCGATTTTCCGGGCTATCGCGGGCGTTTAGGGGTCGAAACCATGGCGGACGTACGTCGTCAAGTCAACGATGACAGTGCTAATCCGCTGGCACAGCTTATTCTTCGGGGTAAAGTTGCCTATCTGTTTGAGCGTTATACTGATAACCAAGAGATGAATGTGCTGGTGGTATGTACCGCATCAAACAAACAATCAGATGTGAAAGAAGTCGGTGCAGTCCTCACAGAATGGATCAATAACACGCAAGGTAAAGATGCATTAACGCGCGCTAAACGCCCTTCTGGCTTAATTTGGGCAATGACCATGTTTGATATGCGTATTACCAACTCTTTAACCATGAATGAAGCGTTATTACGCCAATCATGGGGTAAAGGTGGCATGATCAAAATGGCCATGTTAGAGCGCTTTGGCCAATATGAATGGATGTCCTCAGATTGGATCAATGGCGAAGCCTTTAATAACACCTTCTTAGTGCGTAAACCGGGTGTACCTACCCCGTTTATTCAAATCAGTAATGGCAAAGAGACTGTCTTAAACGAGGACAGTGTTTCACAGCTACATCTGATGAAAAAAACGTTTACTGAAGACGAAACTGTCCAACGCTATATTCGAGAGCCAGACCAAGCATGGGATGCTATGTTGTCGCTTAACGATGGCGGTATGCAGCGCCTTGCGGATTATCTTGAAACTGTCGCCTTAAAATCACTGAAACTTGAACGTATCAGCGAACAACTGCAAGAAATTCAACGCGATTTAATCGGTCATCATCTTGAAAAATGGTATCAATCAGGTGGTGAAGAAGAGCTTCAAGTCAAACGTCGTAACGCAGCCACTATTTTACGCTTTATGCAAAGTCGCCCTTATTTGCAAGGTGCTTTACTGGAGCACCTATTGCCTTCGCGCAAATCACTCTACGACCTGTATATGCAAGAAAAAGAGGTTATCGATACGCTTTCAGATAACAAAAAAGCGACTCAAGCCCCCGTTTCTGCTTTTGCGGCTATAGAGCAACCAACTTTTGATCTCTTTAGCGATGCGCCAATTTCTCTAGTGCCTGAAGAAGATGAAGCTCCTAAAGGTCACGGCAATGAGGTGACCTATCCTAAAAAAGTGATGGCATTATGGATAAATCATCTGCGTAGCCTGCCTGATAACAGTACCTTGTTAACCTATTTAGGCATTGACCAAGAAATTATGGTGCTATTAGTCGATGAACTTATCACGGCAATTAATCGCCTTGGTGTTGAACAACGCATGTTGAAAACCCTTGCTGGCACCGAAGCCATTGCTCGTCGTGATGACTTAGCCGAACAGCAATCATCTCGTATTTATAATGTACTGGGTGATTTTATCACTTGGTTTAATTTCAAGGATAACGGTGTTGAGAAGCCAGATAGCAAAATCAATGTCGGTCATAAAATCTTTGAAAAACCCGATAACACGAGCGTGCAATGGGGTGATGATGAGCGTTTAGTCCGCTTACCTACCAACCCTGTTAACTACACTCTTTTATTTGTGATTGATTGGCTTATCGCTTTATCAGCGATTATTACTGAGAATGCGGGGCATTCTGCGGGAAGAGAGATCAGTGCTGAACAAAACGCACTATTAGGCCAAATAATTCAAACCATGAAATCATCCGTCGTGGAGTCATAATTCGTGTTTAATCCAGAATTAAAACCCGTACAACCTGCTCGTCCTGGCTTTGCGGTATTAAGTATTCGTAATTGGGAAGGTGACGCTTCCCCTGTTTATTTAAGCATCCAGCGTAACCAAGATCGCTATTTCTTAAATGATAAAGGGGAATGGGTAGGTAATGCCTTTTTCCACCAGCTTTCATTGGAAGATGCTGATGACGGTTATCAAATCGTTCTTGATAAAACGTTGGTTGATCCCCTTGTTAGCAACTTACAAATGGCGTATCAATTTACGTTAAAAGACGATAATGAAACACAAGATATCGGGCGATTACGTATTCGTGATGGCGTATTAGCCTCACAAGCACAAGGTCAAAGTGAAGCATTAAAATCAACGGCGACATTAGATAATCAGCCTGTTCCGCCTGCACCTATTGTTGAAGAAACACCACCAGAGCCAGAACCCGAACCTATCAAAACTGATGCTGAAGAGCCTGAGCCGATTATCCCTGCAATCAAAGTAGATGAACCGCCACAGCGACCAACACCACCCGCGCCGAAAAAATCAAAAATTGGCTTAATTTTAGCTATTATTTTGATCTTAATTTTAGCGGGTGTCTTAACATGGTTCTTTTTACTAAGAGGCAATCCTGCAGGCGAGCCGGCACCACAACCAACACCTGAACCCGCCACTCCAAGTGTATGCAGCGTTGAAAACATGAAATCGGGTACTGCATTAGCCTTTGTGCAAAATTGCATACAGAGCCAACCAGATAGCAAAACTATCCTTGCAACGATTGAACAAGCAAAACAGAACAATCAATGTGATGTTGCTCAGCGTTTATATGCTTATAAAGCCCAATCAGGTGATGTTGATATCGCACTGAATTACGCTCGTGAATACGATCCAGAAACCGCATCAGCACAAGGCTGCTTTAGTGCAGACAAAGAAACCGCCATTTATTGGTACGAAGCGGTTCTAAATCATGACTCACAAAACAGTGACGCCAAAGCGCGTCTTGAAGCTTTGAAAAAATAGGAAAGTCGCATGAAAAAGTCTCATTGGCTTACTCTTATTCTCAGCGGTTTAATGCTAACAGCGACAGCAAATGCTGAAGAGAAAAAGCCGCTATTACAAGAGGGTAAAAAGACCCTCTATCAACGTGTATTAACTTATCCAGGTTGCCAAGTTGCTGACACTGTTGGCGCAAAAGGCAAAGAGCAACCCGCATTTAGCCGTTTTTATGTTTATCAACGCCAAAAACAAGGCGCTAATGAGTGGCTACAAGTTGGCCCTGATAGCTTAGGTCATATTAGCGGTTGGATGAATGCAAGTTGTACATCAGAGTGGAAAATGCAGCTAACACTCGCATTTACTAACCCTGCGGGTCGTAACCCAATGCTGTTTTTCAAAGATAAGCAAACGGTTGAAAGCTTACTTGAAAGCCCTACTCCTGAAAAACAGTACCAGCCCTTTTTAGCCGATATCAAAAACCAAAAAGTGAATCCGGCTGTTTTAGCAAAAGAGCCTGATTATATGATTGATCAGAAAAGTAATTTTTATCTACTGCCTGTATTAGGCTCTGATGAAGTCTTTACTGATGCGGGTTATAAAGTGCGAGTGCTCAATGTGGCTTCTGTCTCTTCACAAACCAAAGACAGCAAAGACGCACAGAATGCGAATGCCACAGCAAACAGTACAAAACCAGCAACACCTAACAGCAAAGATGCTGACAATATGATGCAAGGTTTTTCTGCCGCAGTAGTGTTTGTTATCGACTCAACAATATCAATGGACCCTTACATTGATAGAACCAAAGAAGCGATTCAAAAGGTTTACGCCCAAGTCGAAAAAGACAATATGTTGGATAAGGTTAAATTTGGTTTGGTGGCGTTTCGCTCTAATATCAAAGCCGTACCTGCATTGGAATACGACAGCAAAATGTTTGTAAATCCCAATGATGTAAAAGATGGCCCTGATTTTCTGAATAAAGTTAAAGAATTACGCCAAGCTAAAGTCTCAAGTAGTCGTTTTGATGAAGATGCTTATGCGGGTGTAATGCAAGCCCTTGATGATGTTGATTGGACACGCTTTGGTGCGCGTTACGTTATTTTAATCACCGATGCAGGCGCATTAACGGGCGATGATCCTCTTTCATCCACTAAACTCGACGCTGAGCAAATTCGCCAAGAAGCCGCCTATCGCGGTGTTGCACTTTATACACTGCATTTAAAAACACCATCAGGTGCAAAAAATCACGCTTCTGCACAAGCGCAATATGAAGCACTAACGCTCAATCCTTTCTTACACAAATCGCTTTATTACCCAATTAATTCAGGGGATATCAATAGCTTTGGTCGGATGGTCGATAGCCTAGCAACTGCTGTAACCACTCAAATTCAAACGGCTTATCGTGGCGAAGCGGCTGTGGGTAGCGCAGTAAATGCCGATCCTGCTTATAGCAAAAACAAAGAGACAGATACCTTACTTAACGACGCACACGACTTAGGCTATGCCATGCGTTTAGCCTATTTAGGTGAAAAACAAGGTACAAAAGCGCCTCCTGTGTTTAAAGCATGGATAAGTGACCGCGATTTATTGCAGCAAAATATTCCAACCACAGAAGTGCAGGTGTTACTGACTAAAAGTGAGTTGAGTGATTTAAGCGATGTCATGAAAAAAATCGTTAATGCCGCTAATGAAGGTTTGATCTCTCCAGATAATATGTTTGCGGATTTACGCTCCATTGCCGCCACAATGGGTAACGATCCAAATCAAATCAAGCAAGGTTCAGCGACCAAATTAGGCGAAATGGGCTTGCTCGGTGAATATGTCGAAAACCTCCCTTACTTAAGTGAAGTCTTAGGGGTAGATGAAGAGACATGGAAAAGCTGGGATGGTCTAGAGCAAGAGAAGTTTATCCGCCGACTCAATACGAAGTTGCAATATTATCAACGCTATAACGAAGATGTTGATCGTTGGATATCCCTTGCACCACAAAGCGATCCTCGCGATCACGTTTATCCTGTACCACTGGAAAACCTGCCTTAATGATCCAGATTGAAGGCATGGCAATTACGCGTGGTGATGCGCAACACGGTTTTCGTGTTGCGCTTCCTTCATTGACCCTTGAGAAAGGGGAAATCGGCGCGCTAACGGGCTTAAGCGGTTGCGGTAAAAGCACCTTGTTGGAAATGATCGGGCTGATTTTACGTCCCGATGAATTAACCCATTTTCAACTCGGTGATAATTTAATTATCACGCAAGCGGTGTTAAGTAATGAACAAACGCCACTCGCATCATTGCGTGCTGAAAAATTAGGTTTTATGCTGCAAAGTGGCGGGTTACTTCCCTTTTTAACTGTTATGCAAAATATTCAATTGCCACGTAGGATGCTAGGGTTAACACCGCACTCTGCTTGGCTTGATCACGCAATTGATCATCTGCAATTACGCCCTTTACTTAATCGCCTTCCTCGTCAGCTCTCCATTGGTGAACGTCAACGCGCTGCGTTTATTCGCGCAATCGCCCATGAGCCAGCTTTATTACTTGCCGATGAGCCAACGGCCGCTCTCGATCCTCATAATGCACAAGCGCTGTATGCATTGATTGTAGAGATGGTAAAACAACTCGATATCTCTGCGCTGGTTGTTAGTCACGATTGGTCTTTAGTCGAGCGTTTTGAATTTAGTCACTATCATGCACAACTACAGGGGGGCGGTAGTGTCTTTATCAAACAATAGCGCCAATCCTAATCGCCTTAGTTTACTCAGTTCACTTGCTTGGCGTGACTTAATTTATGATCGCAAAGTCGCACTCTGTATTGTGTTCTCTTTAGTCTCAGTGATTGCGCCACTGTTACTGCTATTTGGATTAAAAAACGGCATTGTGACGCAGCTTCACAACCAACTACTCAATGATCCTCGTAACCTTGAAATACGTATGTTAGGCAATGGTAATTACCCACAAAGTTGGTTTAATGATATTGCACACAAAGAAGAGGTACGTTTTGTTATCCCATTAACACGTAGCTTAAACACACAAGCCGATATTGTGATTGATGGACAACATTTTATTGATAATGCTGAAGTGATCCCAACAGCAGAAAACGATCCTTTATTAGAGGGTGTCGCTATTCCTCAAAATGCAGACACCTTGGCGCTCTCTGCCAATGCAGCACAAAAACTACAGGCTAATGTAGGCGATAGTGTGCGCTTATTTATCAGCCGTAAGCTTAATGGCGTCAATGAACGCGCCAAACGCACCTTTACTGTCGGTGCCATTATCAGTGATAGCAAATTTTCACGGGCAGCCGCTTTTGTTTCTCTTGATGTTTTAGTGGCAATGGAAGATTACCGAGATGGTTATCAAGCGCCTCTTTTTGGCGTAACACAAGGCACAGAAGCGAAACCAAGAACCCAGTTTGCCAAAGCTCGCCTGTATGCAACAAATTTAGATGCCATCGCACCACTCGATGATTGGTTTAGACAACAACACATTGATGTGATGACACAAAAAAGCCAAATAGATTCGGTAAAAGCAATCAGCTACGTCCTTAACGTTATTTTTTCCGTTATTGCTTGGGTATCACTATTAGGCTGTATTGCCTCATTAATTGGCGCATTTCTTGCCAATATTGACCGAAAACGTAAAGACATGGCAGTACTGCGCCTGTTGGGTTTTCGTCAATTTGCAGTCTCTTTATATATTGTGTTGCAAGCGCTGCTATTAACCGGTGTTGCCTTTATTTTAGCTCTGGGGCTTTATGGTATCGGTAGTACCTTATTTACCACATTATTAGGCACACATTTACCTGAACAATCCTTTGTCTGTCAGTTAACATTTTGGGATTTATTGATTGCCATGTGCAGTGCCTTACTTGTGGCTTTAGTAGTGGCAAGTATTGGCGCATTACGTGCCGTTTCGATTGAACCTGCGGAGAGCTTACGTGAAATTTAATTTATCGCTTCTAACTTTATCATTCGCGCTGTTATCTAGCAGTTTTACCGCATCTGCCA
>JAEYFY010000335.1 GCA_023454395.1 Pseudomonadota bacterium | reverse complement strand
CAACAGGATTTATTTTACGCCGAGGACCAAAATTCAGAGATAACTTGAAGCGCGTCAAAGAAGCTTTACGTGATTCACGGTTTGATAAGTAACCGTTTTTAATTATTCTGTTAGTATTGTCACACTTACAATTGTGCCCCTGACTAGATAACTTTTTGAAAAATGGTAGCATATCTGCGAGCTAACTCTCGCATATAATGAAAACAGTAGTGTATGTTACAATTAGCTTGAAGCGTTTCACTTAACATATTGGATAAAACACAGCCTGATTTCTGTTTTATCCAATTGTCAACACCTTTCTTTCAAGGTCAACGGAGTAATACATGTCCAGACGGCTCAGAAGAACAAAAATTGTTACCACCTTAGGCCCAGCAACAGATCGTGATAATAACTTAGAAAAAATTATTATTGCTGGTGCGAATGTTGTTCGATTAAATTTCTCTCATGGTTCTGCGGAAGATCATCTTGCTCGCGCTAATCGCACGCGTGAAATCGCAGCAAGATTAGGTCGCCATGTTGCTATTCTCGGGGATTTACAAGGCCCTAAAATCCGTGTATCTACCTTTAAAGACGGAAAAGTTTTCCTGAATGTCGGTGATAAATTCTTACTTGATGCTGCGCTCGAAAAAGGCGAAGGCAATCAAAATCAAGTGGGTATTGATTATAAAGGCTTACCTGCTGATGTGGTTCCAGGTGATATTTTACTTCTTGATGATGGTCGCGTTCAGTTAAAAGTCCTCAAAGTAGATGGTTTAAAAGTCTTTACTGAAGTGACTGTCGGTGGCCCTTTATCTAACAATAAAGGTATTAATAAGCTCGGTGGCGGTCTCTCTGCTGATGCATTAACCGAAAAAGATAAGCAAGATATTATTACGGCTGCAAAAATCGGTGTTGATTACCTTGCCGTTTCATTCCCAAGAACGGGCGAAGATCTTAACCTTGCTCGCCGTTTAGCCCGTGATGCTGGCTGTGAATGCCAAATTGTTTCAAAAGTAGAACGCGCTGAAGCGGTTGCTAATGATGAAATTATTGATGAAATCATTCTCGCTTCAGATGTAGTGATGGTTGCGCGTGGTGATTTAGGCGTTGAAATTGGTGATCCTGAACTGGTTGGCGTACAGAAAAAATTAATTCGTCGTGCTCGTCAGCTTAATCGTGTCGTTATCACTGCCACTCAAATGATGGAGTCAATGATAACAAATCCAATGCCAACGCGTGCCGAAGTAATGGACGTTGCTAACGCAGTATTAGATGGTACTGATGCCGTTATGCTTTCAGCAGAAACTGCGGCAGGACAATATCCAGCAGAAACCGTCGCTTCCATGGCACAGGTCTGCTTAGGCGCTGAAAAAATGCCAGCCGCCAATGTTTCTAAGCACCGTTTAGATATGGTGTTTGATTCGGTAGAAGAAGCCATTGCGATGTCTACAATGTATGCCGCTAACCATATGAAAGGCGTTAATGCGATTATTGCGATGACTGAATCAGGTCGCACTGCGCGCATGATGTCTCGTATCAGTACAGGCTTACCTATTTTCTCAATGTCTCGTCATGAGAAAACATTAAATCAGACCGCACTTTATCGTGGCGTAACTCCGGTTTATTGCAGTACTCACACTGATGGTATTGCCGCTGCTAATGAAGCCATTGGTCGTTTACGTGATAAAGGTTTCTTAGTTTCTGGTGATTTAGTGTTAGTTACTCAAGGTGACCAAATGGGCACAATCGGTAGCACCAATACATGCCGAATTCTAACTGTTGAATAATACTGAGTCATAAATATTCAAAACAAAACGGGCGCTGAATTTAGCGCCCGTTTTTTATTTAGTTATTTTTCGTGTAAAAACTAGTCCAAGATATTTTCACGAGCGTAAGGCTCTATTTCGCCCTCTTTACGTGTCTTCAGTAATTTTAAGATCCACGTATATTGCTCTGGCGTTGGTGTTACTAATGCTTCTAATTCTTCATTCATTCTGCGTGCAATGTAGGCATCATCTTTATCTTCAATATCATCCATTGGCTCTCGAACAATAATACTGAGCTGATGTGTTTTATGACAATACACTGGGAACAACGGTACGATAGCCGCTCGGCATACTTTCATTAACCGCCCAATCGCGGGTAATGTCGCTTTATAGGTGCCGAAAAAATCCACAAATTGGCTATGCTCTGCACCATGATCTTGATCTGGCAAATAATAGCCCCAGTAACCTTGTCGCACAGAAGAAATAAAAGGCTTAATACCCGCTTCGCGTGAATGTAATCGACCATCAAAATGGTGACGTGCTTTATTCCATAAATAATCAGCAACAGGATCTTTTTGGTGGTGAAACATCGCTGCCATCTTCTGACCTGTTGATGCTAACAGCATTGCTGGGATATCAACGGCCCAGCCATGAGGTACCATAAAAATAACATTACGACCTTGCGCTTTAAAACGCTCAATAATTTCCAATCCCTGCCAAGATGTCCTTTTTAATATACGCTCAGGGCCTCTTAAGCAAAGCTCTGCTAACATCACAAAAGATTGAGGCGCAGTTTCAAACATACTGTCGAGTACATTTTCACGTTGCGTTTTATTCCATGTAGGAAAACAGTATCTCAAGTTGATATCTGCACGACGTCTTGCGCTTTTCGCTTTACGTCCAACAAAACGACCAATAGAAGCAAGAAATGGATCACGCCATTTTACGGGCATGTAAGCTAATGCGCTTAATACACCGGCACCTAACCATGTTCCCCAATGACGAGGATGCAAATATGCACGGTGAAAAGTGGGTACATAACCCGCTTTGCTATCTGTATCTTTTTCTTTATTCATCAGATAACTCTCTGAACTGATACCCCAAA
>JAEYFY010000318.1 GCA_023454395.1 Pseudomonadota bacterium | reverse complement strand
CCTCTCTACGTTACTTGATGACAAATTTTAGGCATAAAAAAGGCGACTTCTCAGTCGCCTTTAAAAATAGAATTTATTGCTTAAGCGCCTCTTTTTGCGCTTCAAATATTTTCTCTAATCCCCCCTTCGCAAGGGCGAGTAAAGCAAGTAATTCTTCATGGCTAAATGGTGCGCCTTCTGCCGTACCTTGAACTTCAATCATACGACCATCATCGATCATCACCACATTCATGTCTGTTTCTGCAGCTGAATCTTCAACATATTCAAGGTCACATAATGGCTCACCATCAACAATACCCACAGAGACTGCAGCTACCATTGATTTCAGAGGGCTTTTTTTCAGTTTACCTTCTTCAACCATTTTATTTAATGCATCAACTAACGCGACACAAGCACCAGAAATAGATGCTGTACGTGTACCACCATCAGCTTGAATAACATCACAATCGACAGTGATGGTAAATTCACCTAATGCTTTCAAATCAACCGCGGCACGTAATGAGCGAGCGATTAAACGCTGGATCTCCATAGTACGACCCGTTTGTTTACCGCGAGCCGCTTCACGAGCATTACGACTATTTGTTGCGCGAGGAAGCATGCCGTATTCTGCGGTCACCCATCCTTGCCCTTGTCCTTTCAGAAAACGAGGTACACCGTCTTCTACAGTGGCATTACACAAGACTTTAGTATCACCAAATTCGACTAATACAGAACCTTCAGCATGTTTTGTATAGTGGCGAGTAATGGTAATAGGACGTACTTGGTTTGCTTGTCTGTCTGCTGGACGCATAGTGTTATCTCCGCTTTCTCTGACATATTGGGGGCGCATTATACGACCTAAAATGGCTTATGCCTATCCTTGTATTGATGCATAGGGTTATAATCGTCTTATCTTTTACATTATTGAGACCCTATTATGATCCGTAGCATGACCGCTTTTGCTCGCCGAGACATCAAAAAAGACTGGGGTAGCGCTGCGTGGGAACTGCGTTCCGTTAACCAACGCTACCTGGAAACTTATATTCGTTTACCTGAACAATTACGTAGTTTAGAGCCTGTTATTCGTGAACGTCTACGTAATCGCTTAACGCGCGGTAAAATTGAATGTAACTTACGTTTTGATCTTAATGCTCGCTTTCAAGGTGAACTGAATCTTGATGAAAATCTGGCAAAACAACTGATTGTTTCTGCCAATTGGGTAAAAAGTCATAGCCATGAAGGCACTATCAGCCCGTTTGATATTTTACGTTGGCCGGGTGTGATTTCAGCACAAGAGCAAGACTTAGATGCAATTGGCACAGAGCTTTTAGCTGAATTAGATCTAGCAATCGATGCTTTTATTGCAAGCCGCGAAGCTGAAGGACAATCACTTAAAGAACTTATCGAGCAACGCTTAGATGCGGTTAGCGCAGAAGTAGTTAAAGTAAGAACTCAAATGCCAGAAATTTTACAATGGCAACGTGAACGCTTAACCAGCAAATTAGAAGAAGCGCAAGTTCAAATCGATAATAATCGTTTAGAGCAAGAGTTAGTGATGCTAGCACAACGCTTAGACGTTGCTGAAGAGTTGGATAGATTAGAAGCCCACGTTAAAGAAACGCGCAAAATTCTCGTTAAAAAAGAAGCGGTAGGTCGTCGCCTTGATTTTATGATGCAAGAATTTAACCGTGAATCCAACACATTAGCTTCAAAATCAATTAATACTGAAGTCACTAATTCAGCGATTGAATTAAAAGTTTTAATTGAACAAATGCGCGAGCAGATCCAAAATATTGAGTAAGATTTCTTAGCTGTTTACAGCCATCATTAAGCCAGCCGATACCTTGTATTAGCTGGCTTTTTTGTAGTTTCAGCATGGAGAAATTCACACAAGAAAAAGGTCTACACATTGTTACCATTTAAGTAACAATATGTAGACCTTTAAAGTAAGTATCTTATAACCGCTCAATTTTTATTGCGATTTCTTGCTATCATGAAAAAAACTAAAGTATTACTGTCACTCACCCAACGCCTTTCTAATAAACCCTTTATTTTGATTAAGCATCTGCGCGGCTTGAAGTGCATCTACCCCTGCTAAAATCATCAAAATTGCCGTTTTACAGTGGTGCTGACATTGTGATAATGCTTCTTCAGCGATAGATCTTTCACACTCCGTTGCTTGCATCACAATACGAATTTGACGCTCAACAAGCTTGGCATTGGTGGCTTCAACATCGACCATCAAATTACCAAACACTTTGCCGATTTTTATCATCGCAGCCGTTGTTATCATATTTAAGATAAGCTTTTGTGCTGTGCCCGCTTTCATACGTGATGATCCTGTGACCACTTCGGCTCCCACAATCGGTGTAATAGCGATATCCGCAATTTGTGCAATAGGGCTTTCAGGATTACAGCTAATTGCACCTGTTGTCGCCCCTAATGATTTTGCATACTTTAAAGCACCAATGACATAAGGGGTTCTGCCACTTGCGGCAATACCCACTAATACATCTTGTTCATTAAAATTAAGTTGGCGTAAATCTTGTTCACCTAATTGAGTATTATCTTCTGCGTTCTCGACAGCTTGTAAAATAGCCTTGTGTCCACCCGCAATTAAACCAATCACCATTTCATGAGGTGTACCATAGGTTGGTGGACATTCACTAGCATCTAAAATCCCTAATCGGCCCGATGTGCCTGCTCCGCAATAAATAAGGCGACCACCTTGAGAAAAAGCAATTGCAATTTTATCAACTAATTGGGCAATTTCAGGTAACACTTTCTCGACGGCTAATGGCACTTTTTTATCTTCATTATTGATGACTTTTAGCATATCTAATGTTGAAAGTGTGTCTATATTTTCACTGTGATGATTTCTACTTTCAGTGACAAGATTGCTCAGGTCAATCGCCATTATCGCGCTCCCAATATTGTTATTTGTTTGATTAAGTCGAAGAAATAAACTGCTTTTATACTATTATTATTGTTAAGATTTTCAAAATCATTACAAATGATACTCTACATGATATTGATTAAATCTATTTCGACCTTTATCAGTTTAATGACCCTTTTCTTCTCTTTTTCTTTGCATGCTAATTTTTAAAGAATAAGAAAAAAGAGAGTTTGAACAAATCCATGCAGAAGCACTAAATCACAATGCACAATTGTAGGCTTGTGAAGAAGCAAAAAAAGTTGGCAATGAGTTCTATTGCCAACAAGCATTTAATTAACCCAAATTAAATCTAATAAATAACCCTAACTCAGAAAAGAGAAGGTAAATCTTGCCATCTCTTTTATACCCTATCTGTCCTACCTAATGTTCTTTTACAACGCCATACGGTATTCAATCACACCCGGTTTTTCTGCCACCCAGTTATATAAACGTTGACCGCGTAAGTTGGTTTCCTGCGTATGCCAATATAAACGAGCGCAATTACGCTGTTTTGCTTGTTGATTAACAAACTCAATAAGTTGCTTACCCACATGGCGACCACGCGTATCTGGTGAAACAAATAAATCTTCTAAATAACAGAAATCACTTTCAGCCCATGTTGAGCGATGAAAAAGATAGTGAACAAAGCCCAATACCTTTTTACCTTCCATCGCTATGGCACAATAAACAGGCTCTTTTTCGTCAAAAAAACGCGCCCATGTTTTTAATGTAATTTCTTCTGATAACTCAACTTTATAAAATGCTTGGTAACTTAACCAATGCGGCAACCATTGAGCATAATGCTCTTGTTCAACGAACTGAATTGAAACAGTTATTGGTGTTGTGCTCATCTCTTCACTTCCTTCTATTTTTATAAATGCTATAACAAGTAGTCACCTGCCTTTAATCGTGGTCATGGTACGTTTAATTTTGGTTCTCAATAAGGTACACTTTTTGTGTTTTTATAGGGTCCACTTTATGAAACAGAAAAAAACGGCTTATTTCCCTAACCTTGTTTTAGAAGAAGGGCCTATTGGCTCTCAGGTTTATCACGCGATCAGAAAGGCTATTTTAGATGGGCGCTTAACATCAGGTAGTCGTCTACCATCAAGCCGTACCTTAGCTGAAATGATGTCGATTTCCCGTAATTCTGTTATTGCCGGGTTTGAACGTTTAATTGATGAAGGTTATTTATTTACTCGACGCGGTGCGGGTACTTTTGTTGCAAGCACAATCCCTGATGCCATTATTTCAGATACATGGTTTAAAACGACCGACTCAACTTCCTTACCGTCAATTGAAAGCCCCTTAGAAACGCTAAATCCGAATATGCAAAAAGCACAGGCTTTTTGGCAACAATCGCAACCGAATATCAATAGTAATCCGATATTTCATGTTGGTATTGGCTGTGTTGATCTTTTTCCACATGAACTTTGGGGAAGGTTATTAGGACGAGTTTGGCGGCAATCAAAAAAAGCACTCGCAACCTTTAATTCGCCAACTGGCTATACACCATTAAAAGAGATGATATGCCAATATATGCAATCAACTCGGGGTCTTTATTGCCAACCTGAACAAATCATTATTGTAAATGGAACACAGCAAGCGATTAATCTCACCGCCAGAGTGTTATTAAAAGAAGGTGATACTGTTTGGTTAGATGATCCTGGTTATGACAGCGCACGCGGGATCTTCGCATCTTATGGGATAAAATCACACCCAATCAGCTCAGATATTGATGGAATGGATATTTCTCAAGGAATAGAGCACTGCCCTGAAGCAAAACTTGTTTTTACAACACCTTCGCATCAATTTCCTTTAGGTAATACCCTCTCACTTTCACGCCGTATTGCGTTATTAGAGTGGGCATCATCCAATAATGTGTGGATCTTCGAAGATGACTACAATAGTGAATTTCGCTATCACTCTAAACCCATTCAATCGCTACAAGGTTTAGATAAATATCAGCGTGTTATTTATGCAGGTACATTCTCAAAAATGATGTATCCCGGATTTCGTTTAGGCTTTTTAGTCGTTCCTTTACCTTTAGTTGATGCATTTAAAGCAGCTAAATATTATACCGATTCACATTCTGGCTTTTTAGAACAAGCAACTTTAGCGCTGTTTATTTCTCAAGGGCATTATGCACGCCATGTTAGACGAATACGAAAAGCCTGCTATGAACGCTATCAAGTGTTAACTAATGCCATAAAAACACATTTATCTCAGGTTTTCTGTGTTGAACCAACAGACTCAGGTATCCATATTGTCTGCTGGCTACAGGCTGACTATACAGAAGAATATATTGTAAAAAAATCACGAGAAATTGGATTAGCCATACAGCCTTTATCTCGTTATTGCATTCAAACTTACCCGAAACAAGGCGTATTATTAGGATATGCAGCTCATGATCCTATTGAAATTGAAAAGAGTATTATTTTGCTTGCTCAAGTATTATCTAAATAAATAACATTTATTCTTAGTTTTTATTTACCCTATAAACGTCGAGCAAGCTTTGTATTTACCCTATTTTATGTTTTGGCGTACAATAATAAACCCAAGCAGGAGGAACATTTCGCATAACTAATTTTTTTTCTAAATGAAAATAACGAGATAACGTTTTTTCATATCGAGTTGTATATTGGAATAATACAAAACAACCTTGGGTTTTTAATAACTCGTTATGCACTCGTTTTAAAACTCTTAAACCTGTTTTTTTAGGAATAGATAAAAAAGGTAACCCTGAAATAATCATATTATAATGACTATTTAATTTCTCTGCCGATGCAGCATAAACCCTTAATCGATTATCATTAATTTTATCTAATTCTGTCGCAAAACTGGGTTCTATTTCAAAAACATCTAATGATGAATTTATCGACATTCTTTTTAAGATCTGTTGAGTAATAACACCTGTGCCAGCACCTAACTCAGCAACCTGAAGATCCTGTTGCCAATTGAGTTTATCTAACATTTCATAACATAACCAACGAGATGAAGGCGCAATAGTACCCATCGTGGTTGGTGAGATCACAAACCGCTTTAAATATGAGTAGTATGTAGATAATGGAATGAATGTGGATATATCCATCTTCGCCTCCTAGTGCCTTTTAATTAAGGTAAAATAATATTTAGATTAAATGAAGAATGTTCATCATTATTTTTATTTATGAAAATACATCATCCAGTGAATAACGACTTTCAGTATAAAGCGTGAAGGCATCTCTAAGTAAATACGTTTTTCTTATATATTACACTATTTTACATTTTCCTATTTTTACTCTATTTTCTTAAACAAGAATATATTTTTATTTATCCTAAAAAAGAAAATAAGATATAGCAGAATATTCTTACACTTTTATGTTTGGTTCTTTTTAACAACTCATTGATATTTGTTCGTTCTGTGGCTGTCTTTTGTTAACTCTACGAAGGCTATAAGAAACACTTCTAATTCTTTGGTAAATAATCAATAAATTAACTTGCACCTATCTCTATATTTTGTCAGGTTAGTGTGAGGTCTCTCACTATTCCTACAGATAAAGACAGGGTAATTACAATG
>JAEYFY010000190.1 GCA_023454395.1 Pseudomonadota bacterium | reverse complement strand
GTGGATGGCGCATGTGTTTAACTGGATGCCCATACAAAAAAATCTACTTCAACTGGAAAAGTGGTAAGTCAGAAAAATGTATTTTCTGTTATCCACGTATTGAAGCTGGTCAGCCAACACTGTGCTCAGAAACTTGTGTCGGACGTATTCGTTATCTGGGTGTGATGCTGTATGACGCAGATAAAATCTCACAAGCTGCCAGTGCGGATAATGAAAAGGATTTATACCAAAGCCAATTAGATATCTTCTTAGATCCCTTTGATCCTGAAGTGATCAAAGCGGCTGAAGAGCAAGGTATTCCATTAAGTGTGATTGATGCAGCACAGCGTTCGCCTGTTTACAAAATGGCGGTAGATTGGAAGCTGGCATTACCACTGCACCCTGAATATCGCACCTTACCAATGGTTTGGTATGTACCACCTTTATCACCAATTCAGTCTGCTGCTGATGCGGGTGTGTTACCACATACAGGCGTTCTGCCTGATGTAGAAAGCTTACGTATTCCTGTGCAGTATTTAGCTAACTTGCTGACCGCGGGTGATACTGCGCCTGTGTTATTAGCATTAAAACGTATGCTAGCGATGCGTCATTATAAACGTGCTGAAACGGTAGAAGGGAAAACGGACTTAAGTGCATTAGAGCAAGTCGGTTTGACAGAAGCACAGGCTCAAGAAATGTATCGTTATCTGGCTATCGCAAATTATGAAGATCGCTTTGTTATTCCATCAAGCCATCGTGAACTTGCAAGAGAAGCTTTCCCAGAACGTAATGGTTGTGGTTTTAGCTTTGGTGATGGTTGTCATGGCAGTGATAGCAAATTTAATTTGTTTAATAGCCATCGTATTGATGCGATTGATATCACATCAAGAACACCTCAAGACGAACGCCGATCAGAGGAGAAAATATAATGATCTCTCTGAAAGTTATTTCACATCTCTTAGATTATCCCACACAAGAATTGTGGGATAACCGAGGCGAACTTATCGATGCATTACAGGAAGCTGAGGAGCTTCCTGTGACTCAAGTTGCGAAATTAATGGCATTTATTCATACCTTAACGCAACAAGAGTTATTAGATGCGCAAGCCAATTACAGCGAGCTTTTTGATAGAGGTCGGGCGCGATCACTGCTGTTATTTGAACACGTTCATGGTGAATCTCGCGATCGTGGTCAGGCAATGGTTGATCTGCTCAATCAATATCAACAAGCAGGGATCACATTAAGTAGCCGTGAACTTCCTGACTATTTGCCGACTTACCTTGAGTACCTAACGCTTTTACCGACAACCGAGTGTATTGAAGGGCTAAACAATATTGCGCCTATTTTGGCGTTACTAGGTGAGCGTTTAAAACAGCGAGGCAGTGACTATCATGCTCTCTTTGATGTGTTGCTTTGCCTTTCGCAAAGTGGATTAGAAGCATCACAACTGACGGCTCAAGTAGAAAAAGAGCCTTTAGATGATACACCAGCTGCATTAGATGCTGTGTGGGAAGAAGAACAAGTGACGTTTCTTGGAGAAGGTACGCAATGTGGCAGTGGCAAAATCAGCCAACATCAGCGCCGTTTTGCACAAGAGACGACAGTTCAATATCTCAACGTGGGGAATTCGTTGGATACGGGAGCACAAAAATGAATTACATCAATATGTTATTTTTTGATATCTATCCCTATATTGCGGGTGCCGTTTTTATTATCGGTAGCTGGTTACGCTATGACTATGGTCAATATACATGGCGTGCCGGCTCTAGCCAGATGTTAGACAAGAAAAATATGCGATTGGCTTCTAACTTATTTCATGTTGGGATCCTCGGTATTTTTGCTGGTCATTTTCTGGGAATGCTAACACCACATTGGATGTATGAATCTTTCCTGCCAATTGAATATAAACAAATTATGGCAATGGTTGGTGGTGGTAGTTGTGGTGTGTTAATGCTGGTGGGGGGCGTGATGTTATTAAAACGTCGTTTAACCAATCCACGCGTTAGGGCCACATCTTCATTTGGTGACATCATGATCTTAACGCTTTTGGTTATTCAAGTCGCGTTAGGTTTACTGACAATTCCATTCTCAGCACAACATATGGATGGAAGCGAAATGATGAAGCTGGTGGCTTGGGCGCAATCTATTGTGACCTTCCACGGTGGTGCTTCTGCTCATCTTGAAGGTGTTGCATTAGTGTTTAAATTGCACATTTTCTTAGGTATGACGATTTTCTTATTGTTCCCATTCTGTCGATTAGTTCATATTTGGAGCGTGCCAGTTGAGTATTTAACTCGTCGCTATCAAATTGTGCGTAATCGTCATTAATGAATACCCATCTCCTGATAGTAAATTAGAGACCTTTTAATGCGCTTATCTCACCCCCGCCCGCGGGGGTTTTTTTATCTTTTTTTCCTGCTCTAAAACTTCATACAAAATTTTTGAATGGTTAAAACAATAATCTTTAGATTCATTTAAGAATGGTTGCACTTATAATTCTTTTCAACGAAATGAATTTATATAAAGCAATAAACAGTTAATTAAATATCGTGATATTTAATTAAAAATAAAGATTTATAATTTATTGTTTATTATAAATAAACTCAAATTTAAATTAATCTGAATATTGACATGTAAATTTGGTGCTATGATTTAATTGAGTCTTACCTCTATTATACTATCGGAGATTATTATGAGCTTTAAATATCATCGTATTGATAAAAATAATGCCGCTGTTTTGTTGGTAGACCATCAAGCTGGATTACTCTCTTTAGTCAGAGATATCGAGCCTGATAAATTCAATAATAATGTATTAGCATTAGCTAATGCCGCTAAATACTTTAATTTACCTACCATTTTAACGACTTCTTTTGAGGATGGTCCTAATGGTCCTCTAATGCCTCAACTCGTTGAAATGTTCCCAGATGCTCCTTATATCGCTCGCCCAGGTCAAATCAATGCGTGGGATAATGAAGACTTCGTCAAAGC
This sequence comes from Pseudomonadota bacterium, assembly GCA_023454395.1. Classification (GTDB taxonomy): domain Bacteria; phylum Pseudomonadota; class Gammaproteobacteria; order Enterobacterales; family Enterobacteriaceae; genus Proteus; species Proteus appendicitidis. The sequence continues at coordinate 6,349 of JAEYFY010000190.1, read as the reverse complement.
CGTTAAAGCAACGGGTAAAAAACAACTGATTATTGCGGGTGTTGTGACTGAAGTTTGTGTTGCATTCCCAGCATTATCAGCACTTGAGGAAGGTTTTGAAGTCTTTGTTGTCACTGATGCTTCAGGCACTTTCAATGCCATTTCTCGTGACTCTGCGTGGGATAGAATGTCAAAAGCAGGGGCGCAATTAATTAACTGGTTTGGTTTAGCTTGTGAATTACACCGTGACTGGCGTAATGATATTGAAGGATTAGGTACACTGTTTGCTAATCATATTCCAGACTATCGTAATCTTATGACAAGCTATAATACTTTAACAAAAAAGTAAGCGGTTAATTTAAGTTTTACCTAAAAATAGGGCTTATATTACTTTTTGGAAAATTTAATTTAATTTAATTTTATTAAATTATAGATATAAGCCCTTAATTAAAAATGGAATAGAAATGAAACGTCAAATATTAAAAGCTACCGCTATTGCTATGGCATTAAGTGTAGGTGTTGCACAGGCTGCTGAATATAAAGCAAGTACTGCTGAAGGTCCAATTAAAATAGTAAACCTAAAAGCAATGGAAGCTCAAGTTCAAGCAAATATGGAAAAAGGCGCCTTCGGTTATATTCGCGGTGGTGCTGAAGATGAAAATAACTTACGTTCTAATACAAGTGCATTTGATAAAAAATATATTATGCCTCGTTCATTGCAAGGCATCGAATTTTCTGACTTAGATTTAAAAACAGAATTTTTGGGCATTAAATTAGATACGCCTATTATTCAGGCACCGATGGCAGCTCAAGGGCTTGCACATCAACAAGGCGAAGTTGCCACAGCAAAAGGTATGGCGAAAGCCGGCTCTATTTTTTCATTAAGCACTTATGGTAATAAAACTATTAAAGAAGTGGCGGATGCCCAACCTGGCTACCCATTCTTCTTTCAGTTATACATGAGTAAAAATGATGCCTTTAATGAGTATATTTTATCTCAAGCAAAACAGTATGGCGCTAAAGGTATCATTATGACTATCGACTCTTCAGTGGGTGGTTATCGTGAAGATGATGTGAAAAATAATTTCCAATTTCCATTAGGTTTTGCCAACTTAGAAGCGTTTGCAAAAATCAGTGATGATAAATCTAAAACAGGTAAAGGTGCGGGTATTAGTGAAATTTATGCTCAAGCTAAACAAGCATTTACACCCGCAGATATTCAGTATGTGAAAAAGATGTCTGGTTTACCTGTGATTGTAAAAGGTATCGAATCACCTGAAGATGCAGATACTGCAATTAAAGCGGGTGCAGATGCGATTTGGGTTTCTAATCACGGTGGTCGTCAATTAGATAGCGCCCCAGCAACGATTGATGTGTTACCTGCAATTGCCAAAGTGGTAAATAAACGTGTACCTATTGTGTTTGACAGTGGTGTGCGTCGTGGTTCACATGTCTTTAAAGCATTAGCCAGTGGTGCAGATGTTGTCGCTGTTGGTCGCCCAATTCTTTATGGATTAAATTTAGGTGGTGCTGAAGGTGTTAATTCAGTTATCCAACATTTAAATAAAGAATTAAAAATTAATATGATGTTAGGTGGCGCAAAAACAGTAAAAGATATTCAAGCGACTCCACTTTATATCGATGCAAGTTTTAATCAATAATTAAATGTAATTTAGATAATTAAAAACCGCACTTAAGTTAAATATTCAGTGCGGTTTAATTTTCTATTTAAAATTATAACTTAAGATAATATAACGGTATTTTTAATAAATTTAATAACTTTTATTTTTTTTGACTTTTATATAAAAGAGAATTAGTTTTACAGGATTATTTTATAATCAAGGAAAGTTATTAATGGATAATGTAGGACAAGATTTTGGCCTTATAGAACGTGATGAAATAAAAAATAAACATTACCCAATTGTGGATACTATAAAAGTAAATATTGCTCCTTCTGGTACTTTATATACAGATATTAACAATCAAACAAGTAAGTCTTCATTTGGGCATGTCTGGGTGGAATTTAGGGGCGAATCAATAGGCTGGGGTCTTGGTGACACTAAAATGGAAGGAGGCGCTGATAATCTAACGTTTCATGATTCTAAAGGATATGACTCTAATAAAGTGACAAGTATGACGTTTCCATTATATTCACCAGAAATATCTGACCGTATTAGCAATGCTATTGAGCAAATGAAAAATGGAAGTTATCAGCATTTCCCGAGTAGCTATAATTTACTAACTAATAATTGTATTGATTTTGTAAACCATTTATTGGCTTTAACGGAAAATGGTGAGAATAATCCTGACTATATATTGCAGCTAATGGGAGATACACCAAATAAAATTATTGAAAAAATAGAAGAGTATATTCTGGAGCAGCAAGAAGCTGAAACTCCATTAGTTATTGCATTAACAGAGAGTGGGATTTTTACATTACCTGATGATGATAGTATTCATTTTGATCATAATAATGATGAAGTAAAAGAATCGACAGGATGGATAGATAATAATAGTGCATTCCTTGTATTTGATAAAAATAAAAATGGTGTTATAGATAATGGGAATGAAATGTTTGGTAATAATACTTCTAATATATCAGAGGGCTATGCAAAACACGGGTTTGAAGCATTATCTCAATATGATAGCAATCAAGATAATAGAATTGATAAGAGCGATATAATCTGGTCTTCTTTAAATCTATGGATAGATAAAAATATTGATGGAAAAACAGATGCTGATGAATTGATTAAGATTGAATGCTCAGGCATAGAATCAATAAATTTAAATTATAAGAAAAATGGCGTTATAGATGAAAATGGAAATCAATTTTTATTAACAAGCGATGTTGTATGGAATGATGGCCATCATACTGAAATTTCAGATATTGTATTTAATACCCATATTTCTTCCCAACAAAATAATACTTTACCTAATAATGGTGACTTATGGCTATAAAAAATAGATGGAGCCAAATCATTTTTTTTAGTATGGCAATTATGTTAAGTGGAAAAATAATGGCTAGTATTCTTGTACCAGATAAAGTTTATTTACATGATCCCGATTTTTTATCATCATTTAGTCTTGATATGCCAAATACAGCAGATGAATTTTATGATTTGATAAAACTTGCAGATAATGGAAATAGCGATGCTAATTGGATGGTTGCTACCATCTATGATCAAAGTAATAACGGCTTGGAGGCTGAAAAATATTATCAACGTTCTATTGATAGAAAAGATAATTATTTAGGCCAATCTGCTGTAAATCTAGGCTATATATATGATAAAGCTAATAATATTGAAAAGGCTATGACCCTTTTCCAATTTGCTGGTGATGCAGGATATAGCAATGGATACAAAGCATTGGCAACTGAATATTTTTTAGGTCATTCAATTCCATTAGATTTTGCTAAAGCGAAAGTTTTTTATAAAAAAGCGGCTGATTTAGGTTGTATAGAGTGTCAAGATTATATTAAAAATTGGGATGATACAGTTAAGTTGAGATTAAAAGATTTGGAATAAAATAGAATTCAATTTAATTAAATAATAAAACCCACGCTCAATATTGAACGTGGGTTTTTTCTATCAATTTATTTTTTCTATCAATTTATTTTTTCTATCAACTTAAAAGAATATTGTTAGTTTAAAAAAATTATTCTTGGGTTGATGGTGTATCACCAAAACAGAGGTTATTTTGATTATTAATGCCACCATCAGGTGATGAATAACCCAAGCAACCTAACATTGAATCAAAAATATTATGGTGATAGAACGTGCGCTGTGCATCTTGATTACGTTTTAGGTTATCAAATAACTGTTTATTTTGAGGCTCTGCTAAATAGCTATCTGACATCCACACTAAGAAAGGAACTCTAAATTGTTCCGGTGGAGCAATTTCTTTTGGTGTGCCGTGTAAGCCACCTTTTTCTGAAATAGATTCACCGTGATCGGAGGTATAAAATACAATGGCTTTTTTATCGCGTAATGTGTTGAGTATACCATCAATAAAATAGTCGGTATAAAGAATAGAGTTATCATAAGCATTCACTAACTGCTCTTTAGTACACTCATCATCCACATTTAAACATTCAGGTTGATATTTTTTGAATGATTCAGGGTAACGCTGTGAGTACATAAAATGAGAGCCTTTAGTATGTAAAATCACTAAATGATTTCCCTTTGGATGTTGGGCAACTGCATTCGCGGTTTCAGCAATTAATAAGGTGTCATCGAGTTCTTTACCAAAGTTGCTATTTTTTGCCGTCATCATCTCTTTCATTGCGTAGTTATTTAAATCAAGCTTATTGTAAAACCACAGTTCGCTTTGCATTGAGAACAATTCTGATGACATACCTAATTGGCTTAATACTGAAAAAATATTGTTCTCTTTTAATGTCCGCTGATCGTTACTTTCTGTTCCGTTTTCTCGTACAAACATACATTTTAAAGAGAGCTTTGTTGCGGTATCACAAGAAATACCTTTAAAGGCAACCAGATTTTTCTCTTGGCTTAATAGCGGATTTGTTTGACGTTCATAGCCTAACAATCCCATATGATCCCATCTTGCTGTTTCACCAATAATAAAAACAACATACACATCTTCATTTGCCTTTGAAGGCTCATAAGTGAAGTGATCAGCAGGATTAAAAATATTTTGGTTATTAAACGTATCGTCATACTGCGTTATTGCATATTGAAATAATGGGATAATCCAATTTGTAGGTAAATACGCATAACTTAAGCCACCACTATAACTTGGCAGATCTAAGTTATTTTTTATTTCATAGGCTTTTTGTTTTGAATCAAGCGTTTTTAAATAGGCAAAAACAGCCAGTGCAATCACAAGCATTTTGGCGGTATTTTTTATCCAGATTTTTTTCTTTTGCTGTGCTGTGAGATTTTTCTCTGGTTTTTTACATAGCCAAATAAGAGCCAATGGCAAAATAGATAAGCCAATAATCCAAATAATGACATTTGGGCTAACCAGCTCTTTAGATAAATCCGTATCCGTGGTTAGTGTTGAAATGATAATGCCATATCCAATAACGACATCATAAAAAGAAATATAGTAACTAGCACAAACACTCACGACGAGAATAAAAGAGGCGACGATTTTAAAGAATAGAGAGCCGAAAAAAGAGAGTAGTCGTAAAAGAAAGAAGGTAAAGGCAATGTTAACGGCAATTTCACCTAGAATATATAATGCATCAATGAGGGGGTTGTTTGTATTTTGTGTGCCGTATCGGCCAATGTAAACGGAAAGATTAAGAAAGAAACCAAGGTAGACAGCTAAAAAAAGGGCAATGTTCTCTTGAGAAAAACGTAAAAACTTTAATTTTTGCATGTTCAGTTATTATCAATTTATAGGGTGTAGAGGTCTTTAAGACCGTGAAGTTGTTTTCAGGTTCAGTATTATGTTCTTTTTTTTATTGAAGTTTAAAATTTTTTATTTGAATTACATTAATATCAAAATTATTAATTTTAAATAGTTTTAGTAGATAGGAATATTGATAGAAATATTAGAAGGTTGTCATCATTATATACGGCAAGATCCCGATAAAGGCAGATAAGAAAGCGTATTTATTATTTTAATTCCGCAGATAAATAAATAAGTACTATTACGTTATAAGCATTAATGTATAACGAATTTTAATAGAAACATGAATCGACATAAATATCGTCATTAGTGTCGAGCGCTTCCTATTATTTTAGTTTTTATTGTTTACTCATTCATTTAACGGATTTATTTCTCTTTATTTTTCATTGCGTTGTAGAAAAATGAAAAAGCGTGCTTATTTGGCACACTCTCTGCATAGATAGAGGAGAAGATCAGGTAATAACCTGAAAGTTGATGAACACAGGAGCAATGTTGATGAAAAAAGTCATCACGGTCTGTCCGTATTGCGCCTCAGGATGCAAAATCTACCTGAAGGTGGAAAACGGTAAAATTATTGGCGCTGAAGGAGCCAATGGTTTAACAAACCAAGGTGAGCTGTGTCTGAAAGGGTATTATGGATGGGATTTTATCCATGATACTAAGATACTGACTCCACGTCTTAAAACACCAATGATCCGCCGTGAAAGAGGCGGAAAATTAGAATCGGTTTCTTGGGATGAAGCGATTGAGTTTGCAAGTAGCAAGCTTCTTGCTATCAAAGAGAAATACGGTGCTAAATCTATTATGACAACCGGCTCTTCACGAGGTCCGGGTAACGAAGCTAACTTCGTTATGCAGAAATTCGCTCGTGCGGTTATCGGAAATAATAATATAGACTGCTGTGCTCGTGTCTGACACGGCCCTTCGGTTGCAGGTCTGCAGCGTTCGGTCGGTAATGGTGCTATGAGCAACTCAATCGTTGAGATTGAGG
>JAEYFY010000170.1 GCA_023454395.1 Pseudomonadota bacterium | reverse complement strand
AATTAATCGAGATGAATTCTATATCTGTTATAGCAAAGATTTCGAAGTAATTGATTGTCCGAAACGTGAATTTTGATCTTAGGGATAAATTTTAAATGAACCATAAATATAAACTCGTTGCACTAGCGGTAAGCTCTGTCTTATTAGCGGGTTGTGCAAAGAACTACGACGAAGCTAATGTTGTTGATGTGCGTGTTATCGCAATGAACGACTTCCACGGTGCGCTAAAAGCGCCAGGTCCAAACAAACCTGGTGGCATCGAGCACATGGCAACATTAATCAAAGAAATGAAGAAAGATAACCCGAACAACATCGTTGTTGCCGCGGGTGACATGGTCGGCGCAAGCCCTCTGTTATCTTCAATGTTCCATGATGAGCCTTCTATCGAAGCATTATCATTAGCAGGCTTAGAAGCAACTTCTGTGGGTAACCACGAATTTGATAAAGGCATGGGCGAGTTACTGCGTAAGCAAAACGGTGGCTGCCACCCAGTGACGGGTTGCCAAGGTCCAACTGAATTTAAAGGGGCTGATTTCCAATACTTATCAGCAAACGTAACTGTTAATGAAACAGGCAAAACGTTATTCCCTGAATATGTTATCAAAGAATTTAACGGTATCCCTGTTGCCTTTATTGGTGTCACTTTAGAAGGTACTGCTGCAATCGTAACGCCTAAAGGCACTGAAGGTTTAAGCTTCCATAACGAAGCAAAAACCATCAATGCATTAGTGCCTCAGTTAAAAGCACAAGGTGTTCAAGCGATTGGTGTATTAATTCACGAAGGTGCTGCACAACGTCGTGACGGTGGTCCAGTGAATATCAACGCATGTAATGGTATTACGGGTAAAGTTCTGGGTGTTGTTGAGCAATTAGATCCAGCGATTGATTTCGTTGTAACAGGTCACACTCACCAAGCTTACAACTGTACAATTAACGGACGTTCAGTGACATCAGCGCAATCAAACGGTGCAATGTTAACGCGTATCGACCTGAAATTAGACAAAACAACAAAAGATGTTGTTGATGTTGAAGCACGTAATATTTGGGTTGATAACCGCAAATATGAAAAAGATCCAGCCGTTACCAAACTGTTAGAAGCTTACGAAAAAATCGCAACTCCATTAGCTAACCGTATTATTGGTAAGTTAGAAGGTAATTTAACTAAGCAAACTAACGACGCGGGTGAGTCTGCACTGGGTCAAGTGATTGCTGATGCGCATTTATACACTGCAAAACCAAAAGATATGGGTGGCGCACAAATCGCATTTATGAACAGCGGTGGTATTCGTGCTGATATGACCGGTGGCGACGTTTCTTATAACGCAATCTACACTGTACAGCCATTCTCTAACGTACTGTTAACTCAAACATTAACCGGTGAGCAAATCAAACGCCTGTTAGAGCAACAATGGGATCGTTCACGTCCACAAGTGTTAGCGGTTTCAGGTAACTTCCAGTACACATGGGATAGCAAAGCATCTAATGGTAACCGTGTTATCGTTGAATCAATGAAAATTGATGGCAAACCAGTAGATATGAAAGCGAATTACCGTGTTGTGGCTAACGAATACTTAGCAACAGGTGGTAGTAACTTCTCTGTACTGAAAGAAGGTAAAGATCCAGTTTACAGCGTGCCGGATGTTGATGCAGTCGTGAAATACTTTGCTGAGCAATCTCCTGTTGCTCAACCAAAAGCGAATAACATCACACGTAAATAACGTATTTTCATACGCCTTGTGAAAATCGCACCTCTTATGGGAGGTGCGTAAATAAATAAAGAGAGCAAAGTGTTGAACACAAAGGGTCCATCCCTACCTTTGTATTCATTACGCACTTTGCTCTTTTTTTATGTTTTTTATTCGCTCATGTGCGGGAATAAACATAAGAGTCAACGCCTTTACAAGGAGTAATTTGTGGTGTATTGTTTCATTTGGCGACAAAAGATTGCATTTTGTCGTCATTCTAAACTTATAAAGTTCTAAAGTTATAACTGCCGTGAGGCTTGGAGTGTAAGTAATGGCTATTTCCGTAAGATTAGATGAAGACTTTGTGTCTGATGCTAAAATTCATGCGGAAGCGAAAAGCAGAAGTGTTCCTAAACAAATTGAACACTGGGCTAAAATAGGGCGTATAGCTGAAGATAACCCTGATCTGCCATATAGCTTTATCGAAGAATTGTTACTGGCACAGGCGGAAGTCGAAAACAAAAAGGTTTCTCGATATGTCCGAACCACAAAAAGAGATTGATGTTTATCAGTCAGCTCGATTTGAAAAGGCAATGAAAAAGTTGCCTGAATCAGATGTGAAAATTATTGAAGATGAAATTGATCAAATAATTGATAATCCATTGATTGGTCAACAGAAAAAAGGCGATCTTGCTTATCTCAGAGTACACAAATTTAGGCTTAATGAGCTGACTGTACTACTCGGCTATTCATGGGTCGCCAACAAAGTTGAACTGTATTTACTGCATATCGGTTCCCATGAAAATTTCTATGATGCTCAGAAAAAACAGCGAAAGGCTGATCTGAAACTGATTAAGTAATAAAAGAGTGGTGGCATAAGGTCACCACTCTTTTTTTATGGATATGTAATAAAAAAAAGCCCACAGTGGCTGTGGGCAAGGAATGAAAGTAAAGAAAGAGGGTATTACTTATTGCTAGGGTCTTTTGTCAGATGTCTGTTCTAACTCTTATTTGAAGATTTTAAAGCGTGCATCATCTTCCATATAATTCTTTTCGCCAGCCTCTTGTTCAATTGAACCAAAGACCATTTGCGCTCTTAATTTCCATGTTTTTGGCAGATCCCAAGTTGCATGAACTTCGTCATCAATAATTGGGTTGTAGTGTTGTAATGAAGCGCCTACGTTCTCTGCGGCTAATGCAGTCCAAACAGAAAGTTGCGCCATACCACTTGCTTGCTCTGACCATACAGGGAAGTTATCCGCATACAGTGGGAATTGCTCTTGAAGACCTTTTACGATATCGGTGTCTTCAAAATACAGAATTGAACCTGCGCCTGCTGCAAAGCTATCAATTTTAGCTTCAGTTGCGCTAAACGCTTCTGCGGGTACTAATTTTTTCAGGGTATTTTTCACGATAGCCCATAGTTTTTGGTGTTGTTCACCAAACAGAACAACAACACGAGATGTTTGTGAGTTAAATGCTGTAGGGCTTTCTTTAACCGCTTCTTTAATAACTGCAGTGACTCTGTCTTCGCTAATTGGAAGTTGATTACCTAAATGATAAATTGTTCTACGTTTTTTCATTAAATCAGTAAATGCGTTAGACATGATTGTCTCCTTGATAAATTTAAGCGCTTAAAGCGTGTCTTAGCTTGGGCTAATCTATGGATATACTATAGGGCTTAGTCGTGATTTATTGATATATAAAAAATTTAATCAGCTACGTCAAAATATTCGACCTAGTTTTTAACTACTTGATTTAAATTCTGTTTATCTACATATCTAAACTCAGGAGCAAGCTGGCTAATGCCAACGCCTCCGGCTTTCTTCACTTTAATTTGCACTGGAATGCGCTCTTTCATGGCTTCTACGTGACTAATTACACCAATAATTTTTCCAGATGCATTAAGGCTATCGAGAGCATCTAATGCGATATCTAAGGTGTCAGGATCTAATGTGCCAAAGCCTTCATCTAGAAAGAGTGATTCGATTTGTGTTTTGTTACTGACCAAATCCGACAGCGCTAAGGCGAGCGATAAACTGACTAAGAAACTTTCGCCACCAGAGAGCGTGCGAGTATCCCGCAAAGCATCAGCTTGCCATGTATCGGCAATTTGTAGTTCAAGGCTTGCTGGTGTTTTGCGTTGCAAGAAATAACGTCCATGAAGCTTTTCTAAACGACGGTTGGCCAAATAAATTAGATGATCAAGCGTTAAGCCTTGGGCAAAACGGCTGAATTTATCTCCTGATGCAGATCCCACCAATTCATTTAAATAGCTCCAATCATCAAACTGAGATTGCTGTTTCGTTATTTTGTCGAGCAAGGTTTGTTGTTCTTTACGTTTTTCTTCATCTGTACGCAGTTGCTCTTGAAGACGGAACTTGGTTTCTTGTGTATGCACTAGCTGTGTTTCTAGTGCCAATAAATGTGCCGTGATTTGTTCAATATTTTTCTCAGTTGATAACAAAGGTTGTTGTAGCAAGTGTTGTTGATATGCTTTTTCTTGTGTATCTAGACGTGTTTTCTCTTGCAACAACTTATCAAGCCGTTGTTTTTGTTGCTCCTGTAAGCGATTTCTTTCCTCGACGGATAACAGAGAGGCTAAAAATGCATTTTCGTCAGTAAACGGGCTATTTTTTAACGCATATTGATATTGTTCAATAATGTCTTGTGAGCGTGTTTGCAACCGTTGTCGCGATTTTTCATTTTCCTGATATTGACCAATAAGCTGATTTAAACGGACTTCAAGTCGGTTTTTCTCTTCGCTATATTGCTCAATTTGTTTTTGTAACAACTGGCTCTGTTTATCTAACTCATTACGTGCATCTTCGGTGGTTTGTGTTCCGAATAAAGCGTGGCGCTGTGCTTTTAGTTGTTCTTGTTGCTGATGCAGTTGTTGTAACTGGATTAAAACAGCATCAAATTCTTTTTGCGTTTCAGATAAATAGCGTTTTCTCTCTTCCTGCGTTAATAACAATTCGCGGATTGTTTGTTGTAATTCGTGATGTGTTTTTAAGGTTGATTGATATTGCTGGCTCTCTTTTTTACGCGCAGTAAGCCATTGAATTTTGTCTTCAAACTCTTGTAATTCATAACCTTGTTGTTTGACAAGAGATTGCAGATCCTGCGCTAATAGGGCTTGTTGTTGAAGATATTGCGCTGTTTGTTGTTGTTTATTGGAAACTTCTTTCTGTTGTTGCGCAAATTCATTTTGTTGATGAAGGATCGCTTGCTGTTGTTGATTAAATTGCTCTTTGGCATCAGATAGCAACTTGTATTCTTGCTGAATTTTGACTTCTAATTGTTGATAACTAATTCGTTTTTGTGTCAGTAAATTATCTTCTTTTTCAAGGGCTGAATCTAATTGAGTTAAAGCTGTTTCTTCGCACTCAACATCTGGTAATGCGTAAGTTTGAGCTAAAATCTGCCATTGCTGTTTTAATGACGCAATATCTTGTGTTAGCTGCTCAAGATCGCGACTTAATTTTTCGTTTTGAACTTGAAAACTAGCACACTGTGTTTTTTGTTCCACTAACGTTATTGTTAATGCATGCACTTGCTGTGTTAAGTTATCTAAACGTGATTTTGTTTCATCAGTTTGAATTTCTTTATATTTTTCAACATAAGGATGCTCAGTTGAGCCGCAAACAGGACATGGGTTGTCTTGAACTAAACGTTGTCTCTCTTCTTCATATTCCGCTAACTTTCTTATTAGCAGATAATTATCGTTTAAGTCTTTAAGGTGTTGTTCTTTCTCTTTTAAAACAGTGTCATTTTTGTGAATATTTTCAGTCAGCATGGCTATTTTTTGCTGATTGTCTGACTGCGTTTGTTGGTACTGATGTTCAGTTTTTATAGCGCGCTGTAATTGAGCCTGTACTCCCATCAGTTTTGTGAGAGCATTTCTTTGTTGTGAAATTTGTTGTAAACGATGAGGAATATCTGCAATAGCATCCGCTTTATTTTGCTGCTCAAGTTGCGTTTGTAATTCGTTTAATTGTTGTTGCTGTAAATTAAGCGTGTGCTGTTGAGCTTCTAGCGTTTTTGTCGCTTTTTCTAATTCGAGTTTAAGTAAGTATTTTTTTTCTTGTTCTGCTTTTTCACTTTTCTGACTAATTCGATATTTCTCTGTAATTTCATCATATTGCTCAAAATAACGCTGCCATAACGGTAAGTTTTCAGCAAGTTGAGCATGAGCAGTATGCTGATTTAAATATTCATTTAATTCATTAAATTGCTTTTGTGATCCCGCTAATTTGGCTTCTGTTAACTGTATTTTTTCCAGATATTCTGATTGCGTTTTTTCTAGCGTATTTTTTTGCTGTGTTTTTACTGAAATATCTTGTTGTAGCAAGATTAACTGATTATCCAATGGCGCGACTTTTTCACGTATAAGCTGCAAGGTTTGCTGTTTTTTCTCATCGTGTTGTTTAAATATATTTCGAGCCTCGACTAAATGCTGATTAATAGGTTGGCTCTGTTGTTCAATAAGCTGTTTTTCTGCTGTTAGTGTTGAGAGTTGTGACTCAATATAGGTTTGTTCTTTTAATAGACGATTTTTTTCATCATAAATTGGGCGAATTTTTTCTGCTGGTTCACTATTTTCAAGACGTTGAATATCAGGTTTAGCAGAAACTAATGCTTCCTGTGCTAAATTAACCTCATTTTGTGCTAATGCTTTATTTTTATTGAGTTCTATTTCTTTTTCTTGCCACTGTTTTGCTGCTTGATATTCCTGTTGCTCTTTTTGTAATAAACTCTCTTTGGCAAAAAGATCCGTTTGTTCAGTTAATAGAGCTTGGCGAGCATTTTCATCTAATAACGCCATCGTTTCGGCTTGCTGTTTTAGTGTTTTTAATGCTTGTTCTTCTTCTCGCCAATGTTTAAAGATAGATTGAGAAATATGACGATAAATATCTGTGCCAGTGAGTTCTTCGAGTAATTCAGCGCGAGATTTATCATCTGCATTTAAAAAAGCCGCAAATTGCCCTTGGGAAAGCAACATAGATTTAGTGAAACGATCAAAATCAAGACCCGTGATATTAATGATCATCTCTTTCACTTGGCTTATCTTGCTTGCTAATATTTTGTCTTCGCCTCCTGTGGTATTGATTTTAACCAGTTCTGCCTGTGGTGCTTGAAGGTTGCCATCTTCTTTATAATTAGCTCGGCGTTGTTCCCAAAATGCTCGATAAGCCACACCTTTAACTTCAAATTCAACTTCAGCTAAACACTCTGCGGTGTGGCGTGTCATTAACTCATTTTGTGATTGTGTGACTTTATCTAATCGTGGCGTTCGGTGATAAAGCGCTAAACTAATCGCATCTAACAGCGTGGTTTTTCCCGCTCCGGTAGGACCTGTAATCGCAAATAATCCATTGCTGATAAAAGGCTCTTGGTTAAAGTTAATCTTCCACTCACCTTTTAAGGAGTTAATATTTTTAAATCGCAGACTTAAGATTTTCATTATGCTTCGTTATCCTCTTTCTCTGCCATTTCAACTGCTTGTTTAAATAATGTTGTTAAACGAGTTTTAGTTTCTTCTGAATCAAACTCATGTTGTTCTAAGCGTCTTTCAAAAACATCATAAACGGTTAATTCGGCCAGTGTTTCGTTCTCATTTTGAGTGAATGCTTGGCGCTGTTTTCTCGCTCTTCTTAATAAGATCACATCAAAAAGCGGATCGTTAGTTAGCTCTTGAATACGGGTTTGTATGTCACTGAGATAATCTTGTGTTGAAACTTCGATATCCAACCAAATAGTGGTATCTATTTCGCCGTATTGTTTTTTTAAATCCTCAAGTTGTATCGCTATCTCTTTTAATGAACCACTGATAGTGCGTAGTAATTGAAACTCAGGGATAGCTAATAGTGTGAGGTTAGTTAATTTGTCTTGCTCAAAATCGATAAGGCAGACACTTTTCTGTTGCCCACTCTCATCAAAACTTAAAGGAATAGGGGAGCCACTATAACGAATATGACCTGACTTATTCACCACTTGAGGACGATGAATATGACCAAGGGCAATATAGTCAAATTCAGGAAATAGGGTTGCTGAAAAGGCTTCTAAGGTGCCGATATAAATTTCACGGACAGAATCTGTCACACTCGCACCAATTGTGGTGAGGTGACCTGTTGCAATAATAGGAATATCGACATTTAATTGCTGACGTAATTCGAGGGCTGTTTGATATTGAGCTTGGTAATATTCAGCAATCGCTTCTTTTAAGGCGGTTTGTTTTTCAGCACCTGATTGCCCACTTTTACTGCTAATCATATCTCTAGGACGTAGATAAGGGATTGCACACAGTAATGCTCCCGGAGTGCTATCTTTTTGAGGAAGAATTAGCGGGGCTTGTGGTGTTTCAGTATGAACATTGGCAATAACCGTCGTATTTAAACACGCCAAGAGTGATTTTGATTCATTTAGTGTCGCTACAGAGTCGTGATTACCACCTAGAATAACAAGCTGACATTGTGTATCTCGAATAGCGACGACGAAACGGTTATAAAGCTCTCGGGCATAGCTTGGAGGGGAGCCAGTATCAAAAATATCACCAGCAACAATCAGTGCATCGACTTGGTAATGTTTTATTTGTGCTAATAACCAATCAAGAAACTGTTGATGTTCTTTAGCTCGAGTCTTAGTAAAAAAATATTGCCCTAAATGCCAGTCTGATGTGTGAATAATCCGCATTGCTATCCCTCTTTTTTATCTGATGAAGAGTATAGCGCACCTTACTTTTTTAGTGAAAACTCAACAATAAGCCTTTTTTTTGAGTGATACTTCACCAAAAAGTGATTTATTTACCTTAACAACGGGGATCTATTTCAGTAATGTTAAGGCTAGTCATAAATCTGTCATAAAACTGCATCATAATCATTTTGACCCTCTATATACATTACACAGGATAGAGTATGGCAAGGCGTATTCTTGTTGTTGAAGATGAAACCGCAATTCGAGAGATGATCTG
>JAEYFY010000084.1 GCA_023454395.1 Pseudomonadota bacterium | reverse complement strand
AATCAATTCGCGAAGGAAAATTTCTTTATTGGAGTAAAGAGAATGGATCATTAATTGAAGAAGTTGTTTAACTTCTGACTGAAATCCTCTTGTTTCCTGACCTTTCATACTCATTTTTACCTCAATTAATCCTAATTTGGCGAAAAAAATCAATATGAATAAAAAGTGGGGATAGTTAAGCAAGTTTCAAGGGTTGAGTAAAAAATTAAGCTAATAAAAGTGATTACACATCTTATATGATTAAAGTTTGAGCCAAAATAATACTTGCTGTCTATTTTTAGCTGTATATTTTATTATACAGCGATATTAACTTAGGTTTATGACTATGAAAGCATTATTACAGCACTGTTTATTAGGTATTGGCTTACTCTCCCTCTCTTCTTTTTCTTATGCAGATAGACAAATCGTAGACCAAATTGGTCGCACCGTTACCATTCCAGACAAAGTAGAAAGAACGGTGGTTTTACAACATCAAACACTAAACTTACTGGTTCAACTTGATGCAACGGATAAAGTTGTTGGAGTGATGTCCAACTGGAAGCAACAACTTGGTGATGGGTATGCACAATTAGCACCATCGCTAGAAAAAACGCCTAAAGTTGGCGATCTCACCAGTTTTGATGCTGAAAGCTTAGTAAAACTGCAACCTCAAGTCGTCTTTGTCACCAATTATGCCCCTAAAGAGATGATTGATAAGATTTCTGCATTGGGTATTCCTGTTGTTGCAATTTCATTACGTAAAGAGAGTAACGACGATAAATCAAAGCTTAATCCAACATTACAAAACGAAGAACAGGCTTATAACGAAGGGCTAAAAGAAGGGATTTTATTGATTGGTGATATCGTCAATAAATCAGAAAATGCACAAGCATTAGTTAACGATACCTTTAAACAGCGTGAACAAGTTAGTCAGCGCTTACAAAATATCCCCAAAGAACAACGCGTACGTGCCTATATGGCCAATCCTGATTTAACCACTTATGGCTCAGGAAAATACACAGGGCTTATGATGGAACATGCTGGCGCCCTTAACGTCGCAGCATCAACAGTTAAAGGGTATAAACAAGTTTCTCTTGAACAAATTATTGATTGGAACCCTGAAGTTATCTTTATCCAGGACAGATACCCTCAAGTTGTTGATGAAATCAAACAAGATACTCGTTGGCAAGTGATTAGTGCAGTTAAAAATAACCGAATTTATTTAATGCCTGAATATGCAAAAGCATGGGGTTATCCAATGCCAGAAGCCATGGCAATCGGTGAATTGTGGATGGCAAAAAAACTCTACCCTGAAAAATTTAGCGATATTGATATGCAAAAAGCCGCTAATGATTGGTATCAAAAATTCTATCGCACTCAATATCAAGGGAAGGAATAGGATATAACACTATGACATTTTCCCTTTTTGCAGCAGGTAGCTTAAAAACGACACTACCTGCTTTTATTGAGCATCATCAGCAAAAAACAGGTGAAAAGTGGGCGCTTACATTTGGACCTGCTGGACTTTTGCGTCAACGGATTGAACAAGGGGAAACCTGTCATTTGTTTCTTTCAGCGGATGAAAGTAATGCAAAGCAATTAATTGATAAAGGTTTCGCTCTACAATATGCCCCTTTTATTGCCAATCAGCTTTGCATTACCGCTCGTTGTACTGCTGTAAATAAAGAAGATAACTGGCTTAGTGTATTATCAAATACCGCATTAAAATTAGCGATATCCACTCCCAAAGCAGATCCATCAGGGGATTATAGTTGGCAACTATTTGATAATATTGCGCAAATTAATCCACTGTTAAGTCAGGCATTAAAAATGCGAGCGCTTTCTTTGGTTGGAGGTAAGCATTCACTTATTATTCCTCAAGGTAGGATGGCTGCACACTATTTAATTGCCACACATCAGGCGGACGCATTTATTGGTTATCAGCACTACCAAGCACAATTAAGCCAATTTCCTGAATTAAAGATATTCGATATTCCAAAGCCTTTTAATGTTACCGCACACTATTGTGCAACACTTATTCACTCTCAGGCTTATAGTTTATATCAGGAGATATTATCTCCTTATGCTAAAGCGCATTTTATTAAAGCAGGGTTTTTACCGCTAAGTTAAGTTCCCTTTTTAGCGGTAAGTCACCTTTTTATATCGTTATTTTTTGGCGTCACTGGCAATAATAGCCTTGGCACCTGCTGTTGCTTCATCCAATGCATGTTTTATTGTATCAGCATGGGCAAGTACCACACCTAAACGGCGAGTGCCAGCAATTTCAGGCTTAGCGAAAAGGCGAATTTGACGATTTGCCTTCAACGCTTTTTCAATACCAGAATATACGATATTTGTACTATAAAGCGCCGGTAAAATAACCGCTGATGCACAAGGACCTAATTGGCGAATTCCACCAATGGGATAGCCTAAAAAAGCACGAACATGAAGCGCAAACTCTGATAAGTCTTGAGAAATTAGTGTCACTAATCCTGTATCATGAGGGCGAGGTGAGACTTCATTAAAGAATACCTCATCACCTTGAACAAATAACTCAACACCGAATAAACCATAGCCTCCTAAGTTCTCAACCACTTTACTCGCAATATGCTGTGCTTTAGCAAGCGCGATATCACTCATTTTTTGAGGTTGCCATGATTCACGGTAATCCCCTTTCTCTTGTCGATGACCAATAGGGGCGCAAAAATGGATACCATCAACAGCGTGAATAGTCAGTAACGTTATCTCAAAATCAAACGGGATCATTTTCTCAACGATCACGCGCCCTTTTCCTGCCCTCCCGCCTTCTTGAGAATAAGTCCAAGCGTGTGATAAATCGCTTTCACTACGAATAACACTTTGCCCTTTTCCGGATGAGCTCATGACAGGTTTTACAATACAAGGGAAGCCTATTTCTAGTGCTGCTTTTTTAAAGCTCACTTCATCATCAACAAATTGATAGTTCGATGTAGGTAAATGCAGTGTTTCTGAGGCTAAACGACGAATACCTTCTCTATCCATTGTTAGCTTTACAGCACGGGCGCAAGGAACAACTTTTTGCCCCGCTTGTTCTAATTCAACCAGTAACGCTGTTGCAATAGCCTCAATTTCAGGAACGATAAAATCAGGTCGCTCTTGTTCAATAACTTGCTTTAATGCATCGCTATCAAGCATATTTACAACATGATGACGATGAGCAACATGCATAGCAGGAGCATTGAGATAGCGATCAACGGCAATCACTTCAATTCCTAAGCGTTGGCATTCTATCGCAACTTCTTTGCCTAATTCACCGGCCCCCAATAACATCACTTTTGTTGCACTTGCCGTAAGAGCCGTACCCAGCACTGTCATTTTTTATCCTCACCATTAATAAAAACCGCAACTACGCAAACGATTGCTTTTGATATAGCATAGCGGATTTAGCTTGATAGAAAAATAGCTAGATAAAAAAATAATCAGGCAGAGAAATAGAGAAATAAAAACATTACATCGTTTGGCTACGTTTTCCTTTTTGAATTTTTAGATAATTAAGACGTTTGCGGATAAGTGCTAAGATACAGCATAAAAGCCCTAACCAAATCAGTGAGAAACTCACGCCTTTTACTTCATCAAAAGCTTCATGGAATAAGAAAACAGCCAGTAAAAATTGAATGGTTGGTTCAATATATTGTGCTAATCCGATGACAGTTAATGTTGTTCGTTTGACTGCGGCGGTAAAAAACAATAACGGCAATATAGTGACCGGTGCTGTTAGAATATAATAAAAACGAGTCAGATTATCTGCAGAAGGTAGTGCGCTTTTCTCTGTAATCAACAACCAAATAGTGGCAGCTATGGCTAAAGGCAGCAACCAAAGTGTTTCCATAAACAAAGACGTGATCACATCAAAACGAATAAACTTACGGATCAAGCCATATACAGCAAATGCGCCCCCCATCATGATAGCGAGTACGGGTAATTCACCGTACATCCACAATTGATAGCCCACACCGGCACAAATTAAGGTAACAGCCCATTTTTCTGCTGGATTAAGCTTTTCTTTAAGGAATATGACGCCTAATAAAATTGAGAAAAGTGGATTAATAAAATACCCCAAGCTCGCTTCTAATACTTGTTGATGAGTTAATGCATAGGTAAATGTACACCAAGAAACGGCCATAGCCATTGAGCTAAATAGACACATAAAAACAGAGCGCTTATCTTGTAAAACAGCGCGCCATCGTGTTCTATTTTTAATAAAGAGTCGGACGAGTAATAAAAGAGGGATAGACCAGATCAAACGCTGAGCCAGCATTTCTAATGGCTGCGCTCCGGGTAACAGCCGATAAAACAGAGGGGTTATTCCCCAAAGAATATAAGAAAAAATGGCTAATACCGCGCCCGATTGAGCCAACATTTAATGTTCCATCAATAAAAGTCAATAAGATTGAATATCATACGCTTAAAATAGACAGAACAATATGATCATCATCGCTGATTGATTGATCAAACATCAGTGCAACGGCATAGACAAGATAAAAAAATCTCCACAAATAACCACTCCGAGAAAAGTCGTTATAAATGGAGAAAAAAAGATACCATTAAGGGAAAACCGTGGTAAAAACCACAACCAGAAAAAAGGGTAAGTTGTTAGAAAATCTCCCTAACATGTAAAGGCGGTTGCTGCTGAACAAAATCATGTAATTTTTTACGACTTGGTGCTGCTGCTATCGCCCCTTTTTGAGTGGTGGCTAAAGCGCCACAAGCGGCTGCTTGCGTCACTATTTTTGATAAATATTGTTCATCTTCAGCAAAACCATATTCAGCAAGCGCAGCTAACAGACCTGACATAAAAGCATCGCCAGCACCTGTTGTATCAATACATTCAACGATAAAGGCACTAAATGCGACTTGCGTATTTGGCGTTAAAACTAAACAACCTTTAGAGCCTTGGGTGATCACTTTTAAACGAGCGGGATAATCTTCTAATTTTTTAAGTGCATTATTCAATGTCACTTCTTGTGTCATCCACGTAAGCTCATCTTCTGATAATTTTAAAATGTCAGCTTTATGCGCATAATTATCGATAATTTCGCGCATTTCCTCATGATCACGCCACATTTGAGGACGTAAATTAATATCAAAACTCAGTAGTGAACCGCTTTCTTTAATATTTTTGATTGCACAATCTAAAGTCGAGCGACAAATGGGATTCACTAATGCTAAAGAACAAAAATGCAAAATATCTTTTTCAAATGCAGGTAAAGATTTTTCTGTTAAAAATTGATCAGCAGACTCAGCAACTAAAAAAGTAAAATCACGCTCACCATTTTCTTGTAAAGAGACAAGAACAGTACTGGTACGATGAAATTCATCAAATTCCATTGTCCGAGTATCAACGCCCAGATCAAACAATGTTTTTTGCATAAAATGGCCAAACGCATCTTCACCGACACGCCCAATAAAACCACTTTGTTGACCAAGCTTAGCAACGCCAGCAGCAACATTGACTGGCGCACCACCAGCACATGCTTCATATTGCATGTTTTGCAATGGGATCAAGTCAACAACAGCGTCACCTAAAGACCAGACTTTCATAATCTCTCCTGAAGATAAGCAATTATTTTTCTTAACTATATTCTGTTTTTATGACTATTCATAACGAATAAGTAAAGATATTGCTCGTAAATCCACACTGATAACGTTAACATAATGAGATAAGATGATAAAGTCAATCTCATACATCGTATTTTTTTCACTCTAAATGTTATCGTTAACAACAAGAGTCATAGTGTGATTACGTCTGTTCTTTACCCTTTATATGATCTTAAAAACACACTAATAACTCTGAAATATAATAAGGATAATGATATGAAACACCGCTTAGAACAATCAACAAAAGCCTTAAATACCTTGATTGAAAAACGAGGCAATAAATTTTATCCCCAGTTTCATTTGGCAGCACCTGCGGGCTGGTTAAATGATCCTAATGGTCTTATTTATCATGATGGTTTATATCATGCCTTCTATCAGCACCATCCTTATTCTCAAGATTGGGGACCAATGCATTGGGGACATGCCACAAGTACCGACATGATCCACTGGCAGCACCAACCTATTGCGTTAGCGCCGGGAGATGACTACGACAAAAGTGGTTGTTTCTCAGGATCAGCTATTAGCCATGAAGGTAAACTCTATCTTTTCTATACCGGACACAACTGGTTAGCTGCTGAAGGAGATGATAGTCAAATCTATGAAGCGCAATGTGTTGCTGTTAGTGAAGATGGTATTCATTTTGAGAAAAAAGGGATCGTTTTAGAACCCCCTAAAGGTTATATGCATTTTCGTGATCCTAAAGTTTGGTATCAAGAAGGTAAATGGTGGATGGTTGTGGGCGCTCGTGATGAAAAAGATCAAGGGCAAGTCCTACTCTTCTCTAGCGAAACCTTATTTGAGGAAGGGCAGCAGTGGAATAACGATTACGCTGTTTTAGGAAAAACGGATGATAAAAATGTCTATATGTGGGAGTGCCCTGATTTCTTTCCTATCAGCCAAGAAAACGAATTTGCGATCGTCTTCTCACCACAAGGTAAACGAGCCGAAGGCTATCAATATCGCAACCTCTTTCAATCAGGTGCATTAATTGGCCAGTGGTCGCCAAATCAACCTTTTAAACCACAAGGGCATTTTATTGAACTTGATAATGGGCATGACTATTATGCGCCACAATCATTTATGACACCTGATGGTCGTCGCGTTTCAATGGGATGGATGGATATGTGGAATTCGCCAATGCCTTCGAAATCTGAATTTTGGTCTGGCTGTTTTACACTCCCTCGTGAAATCACATTTGATAAATCGAAAAATCGCTTACGCATGATCCCCGTTAAAGAAGTCGAATCATTGCGCCAAGAAAAACAGACTATTCAACCATTAACACTCAGTAATCAATCTATCGAGCTAATAAATAATACTGCCGCTATCGAACTCGACTTAACGTTATCTTTAGACAGTCATGCTGAAAAATTTGGTTTATGGATAGGTGAAGGGCTAGAGCTATTTGTTGATAATCAATCACATCGTTTAGTTCTTAACCGCCATTATCCTCAGCACAATATGAGTGGCGCTAGAAGTATTCCATTACCTGAAGGTTGTGAATTGAATTTACGTATTTTCATTGATCGTTCATCAATTGAAATCTTTGTAAACAAAGGTGAATTCACCTTTAGCAGCCGATATTATGCTCAACAAGATGCTCAAACTTTACGTCTTTTTGCCATGAATGGTGATGCAACACTGATTGATGGTCAATATTGGCAGCTAAATAGTATTTACTGATATTGAGAAAAGAAAATAAGTAAGAAGTAAGAAGTAAGAAGTAAGAAGTAAGAAGTAAGACGTGAGTCTTTAAATAGACTCACGTTCAACTAATTGACAAGGTACATGTACGGTATTTCTATGGTTTCGCTCTTGAATAATATGCAACGTTGCTTCTTTACCTAATTCATAATGAGGGAGTTGTACCGTCGTTAATGGTGGATAAAACAACTCTCCTGTACCAATCATATTATCGTATCCCAAAACAGCTACTTGCTCTGGAATACGTAACCCCATAGAAAGTAAAACTTGGTAAGCTAAAAATGCAATACGGTCATTACCACAAATGAGAATATCGAAGTCAGCTTTTTGATGAACACAATGCTTTTTCAATATTTCAATCACATCACGATAGTGTTCATCTCCAAACATCATCGTATATTGTTGTAGATCTGCCAATGGCAATCCAGCCTCTTGCCAAGCATCTTCAACGGCTTTACGACGAATAGGACCTGCAACAGATTCTTCAGGTATATAAAAGCACAAAGGGCGGCGATACCCTTTCTCGATAACTTTTTTCATCGCAAAATACTGCCCATGATAGTCATCGGGAATATAAGTTGGAAAAGCGTGCGTTTTATCCAAGCAGTTGGCTAACACTAAATTCTTATCAAGCAGCTTTTCATGTACGGTGATTTCACGCAACCCCATCGTGGTATAAATAATACCATCTGGGCGTTGAGCCAAAAGTTGCCAAATGGCATTTTCATAACAATCTTGTGCAGTCAAATTAACAACAAATGAACTCCAACCAAATTCTCTGGCGGTTTGTTCTATCGATAAAATCATTTCCACAGAAAATGGTGTCGTTGCGGTATCAATTGCTAGAACACCAATTGAGGATACCTTTGTTCCTTGACCACGAATTTTTCGTGCAGAATAATCTGGAACATAGTTAAGTTGATCAATCGCATTTTGGACTTGTTTCAGTGTTTCTGGTTTTAATAACTCAGGGTTATTAATCGCTCTTGAGACTGTCATCAAAGAAACGGATGCAAGTCGAGCTACATCTTTCAGTGACGCCATAGTATTGGCTCGGTTGGTTTATTAAAAAGGGTCAATAGAAATAAAGTGCTATTTTACAAGAAGTAAAGTCAAAAAGCCACAAAGGGAATTGTATTGTAACCAAATTAGACTATTAATTACTTCATGGAAAAACACCTAAATATATTATTTTTTTTACTTATTAGATGAGTTTAATATAGTTAAAATCACTTACGAGAAAAAACTTAGTTACAATTAATAATAGTTATCTCATCCTTTCATTATAGAAATAAATTATTCTTATCTATAAAATACAAATATTGAAACAAAACAAAGTTCTGATATTTTATCTATAATATAATGCAAAAGTATTAATCATTTTTAATTTGATATATTCTGAATATGGCTCCGTTGCGTGAATGTTACCCTACACAAAAAACTTATAAATTAGTCAAATTTCGTTACTCACTCACTTTTAGTGTAAGAGAAGAGTAAAACCAGGAGCAACATATGGAATCAATAATCCACTTAATCACTTTTGAAGATGACAGTACAAAAGTTCAACTTAAAGCCGTTCTTTCTTCTTTAGCGGCTAATGTGAAAACCTATTCAAATGAACAGGCTTTCTTGAAATACTATTTTTCATCAA